>NZ_JBACFR010000128.1:0-8208 GCF_056262345.1 Homoserinimonas sp. | reverse complement strand
GTGATCGGGGGTGTCATGGCCGTGATCTATCTGGGCCTGTTGCTCGCCCTTCGTAACCCGGAGCTCCAAGTAGTGCGGGGCATCCTGATGCGTCGACTGCGGCCAGGTCACACGGAATAGACCGCGAATAGGATGTGTTGTACCGGTTTACGACATCTTCCGAAGGAGGGCGCCCCTTGCGCCAGCTCATCATCATCGGCTCAGGCCCCGCTGGCTACACGGCCGCGATCTATGCCGCGCGCGGCGGTCTGAACCCGCTTCTCGTTGCCAGTTCCGTCGAGGCCGGCGGCGAGCTCATGAACACCACCGATGTAGAGAACTTTCCGGGCTTTCCGGAGGGCATCATGGGTCCTGACCTCATGGACAAGATGCGCCTGCAGGCAGAGAAGTTCGGCACCGAGGTTGTGATGGATGACGTCACTTCTCTTGACCTCAGCGGTGACGTCAAGCGCGTCACGCTCGGCAGTGGCGAGACCCACGATGCCCGCGCCGTGATCTATGCCACGGGCTCGGCTTACCGAAAGCTTGGTGTTCCCGGCGAGGACCGCCTCAGCGGCTACGGCATCTCCTGGTGCGCAACGTGCGACGGATTCTTCTTCCGACAGAAGACCATCGCAGTGGTGGGCGGGGGAGACTCCGCGATGGAGGAGGCCACCTTCCTCACGAAGTTCGCGGACAAGGTTTATGTCATCCACCGCAGCGAAGAGCTTCGCGCGTCCAAGGCGATGCAGGATCGCGCCATGGGCGATCCCAAGATCGAGTTCCTTTTCAACAAGAAGGTCGGGGAGGTCTACGGCGCGGAGAAGGTCACGGGCGTGAGTCTCATCGACACCGTTGACGGCAGCGAGTCGACTCTCGATCTCGACGGCCTCTTCATCGCTATCGGCGCAGACCCTCGCACTCACCTGGTTCACGACCAGCTCGAACTCACATCGGCTGGCACGATCGCCGTCGATGGCCGCAGCTCGCGCACCTCGGTAACGGGCGTTTTCGCCGCCGGGGACGTCATCGACCCCACCTACCGTCAGGCCGTCACGGCGGCAGGCTCCGGAACCGTCGCCGCCCTCGATGCCGAGCATTACCTCGCGTCGTTGGGTGAGGCATCCGACCCGATTCCCGCCGCGACCGTCGCCGCCTAATCAGATTCACGAAACGGAGAACAATATGACAGCACGCACCGTCACCGACGCCACCTTCGAGGCGGAGGTTCTCAACTCTGACAAGCCGATCATGGTCGACTTCTGGGCCGAGTGGTGTGGCCCGTGCCGCGCCGTCTCTCCCATCCTCGACCAGATTGCTGCCGAGCACGGCGACAAGCTCGACATCGTCAAACTGAATGTGGACGAGAACCCCCAGACGGCGATGAAGTACCAGATCACCTCGATTCCTGCCATGAAGGTGTTCCGCGGTGGCGAGGTCGTCAAGACCGTCATCGGCGCAAAGCCCAAGCCCGCACTCGAGTTCGATCTCGCCGAGTTCATCGCGTAGACCTCGCTCTTACCGGGTTCCCACGGGGACTCAGCGGCATACGAAGGCCCTCCCTGCGACAACGGGGAGGGCCTTTGTCACCTAAACTTGGGTATTCACACACAATTTGAGACCGCCCTTCGTGGGCAACACGGGATACCCAATGACACCCCAGCAACCTTCGTCGGGCGGGTCGAGCACCAGATTCGACCCGTGGTATGACCACTACGCTCACCGCACAGCGGGTCTGAGCGCGTCGGAGGTGCGAGCGCTTTTCGCCGTCGCCTCTCGACCCGAGGTCGTCTCTCTCGCTGGTGGCATGCCGTATGTTTCGGCACTGCCCACCGAGCTAGTCACGGGGGCACTCGAGCGCGTCATGCTCAACGACGGCCCGCAGGCGCTTCAGTACGGCTCGGGACAGGGCACCCCAGAACTGCGAGAACAGATTCTCGAGGTCATGGCGCTTGAGGGCATCAGGGGCAGCGTCGACGATGTGGTGGTCACGACGGGTTCGCAGCAGGCGCTCGACCTCGTGACGAAACTCTTTATCGATCCGGGCGACGTAATTCTGGCCGAGGCGCCGAGCTATGTCGGTGCGATCGGGGTATTCCGCTCGTACCAGGCCGAGATCGCGCACGTGCTGATGGATGATGACGGCATCATCCCCGAGGTGCTTCGAGAGACCATCACCCGGCTCAAGGCCGAGGGCAAGACGATCAAGTTCTTGTACACGATCCCGACTTTTCACAACCCTGCCGGTGTCACGCTCTCCTGGGAGCGCCGCCTTGAGGTGTTGGAGATCTGCAAGGCCCACGAGATTCTCGTTCTCGAAGACAACCCCTACGGGCTGCTGTATTTCGACCGTCAGGCACCCAACGCCCTCCGCTCGATTGACGACGAAGGCGTGATCTACCTCGGCACCTTCTCCAAGACTCTTGCTCCGGGATTTCGCGTCGGATGGGCCCTGGCCCCTCACGCGATTCGCGAGAAGCTCATCCTTGCCAATGAATCCGCGATTCTCAGTCCGAGCTCCTTCAGTCAGTTCGCGATCTCTGAATATCTGCGCAGCACCGACTGGAAGGGTCAGATTGACACCTTCCGGGGCGTGTACCGCGGCCGGCGCGATGCAATGCTCTCGGCGCTCAAAGAGCACCTCCCCGACCTGTCATGGACCGTGCCGAACGGTGGTTTCTATGTGTGGGTGACTCTCCCCGAGTCTCTCGACTCTAAAGAGATGCTGCCCCGCGCCGTCAAGGAACTCGTCGCCTACACACCCGGCACGGCGTTCTATGCCGATGGGGGAGGGCGCCACAAGATGCGGCTCTCGTTCTGTTATCCCTCTGAAGACATGATTCGCGTCGGCATCCGCCGTCTGACCTCGGTCATCAATGGTGAGCTTGAACTTCTTGAGACGTTTAGCTCGACACGGCTGGCGACCGGGCAGATAGTTCTTCCCGCCTCAAGCCATGTCTCGAGCCCGCCTCCCAACATCAACTAGCCGCGATCGCCACGAAAGAAGCGCACGACACATGGATGAGTTCACACCCCGATCGGTTCTGATTCTCGCCGGAGGCATCTCCCATGAGCGGGAGGTTTCGCTGCGCTCAGGGCGTCGCATTGCCGACAGCCTTACCTCGCAGGGCATCACGGTGGAGCTTCGCGATCCCGATGCATCGCTGTTCTCCTACCTTGAGCAGGCCAAGCCGGACGTCGTCTGGCCTGCGCTGCATGGGGCAGGGGGCGAGGACGGGTCGCTCCGCGGGCTGCTTGATTTTGTCGGGGTTCCTTTCGTTGGGTCGCGCGCAGCGGCGTCGCGGCTTGCGTGGGACAAGCCGACGGCCAAGACCCTGGTGGAGCGTGCCGGCGTCATCACGCCTCGATCGATTGCCCTCTCTCGCGACACATTCCGCGATCTGGGGGCCGTAGAGGTGCTCGAGCGCATCTCTGCCGAGCTGAGTGGTCCCGTGGTCGTCAAGCCGGCTCAGGGGGGCTCTGCGCAGGGTGTGACGATCGTCGAGAACCCGGCAGATCTGGCCAGCGCGATGGTCCACGCCTACCGGTACTGGGATGTCGCGCTTGTTGAGCAGCGAATCTCGGGTACCGAAATCTCCATCTGCGTCGTGGACACGGGTGATGGTCCGGTCGCCGTTCCCCCCGTCGAGATCGAGCCCCTTTCGGGCGTCTATAGCTTCGAGGCGCGATACAACGCGGGGGAGACCCGTTTTTACACGCCCGCTCGCATCACGGATGATGTGGCCAACCGGGCGGCCGAGTTCGCGATCGCAGCCCACACCACGCTGGGGCTCCGACACATTTCGCGCATCGACATCATGATCGATGGCACAGGCACGCCATTCTTCCTTGAGGCCAGCGTCATGCCCGGCCTCACTGAGACGTCGCTGTTTCCTCGCGCACTTGAAGTTGCTGGCCACGACGTCGGATGGGTCTACCTCGCCCTCTGCCAGGCGGCGGTTCGCGACTCGCGAATCTAAGTCACACCGCGGTTCACTGCTTACTTAAACAGAAAAACCCCTGGTCACAGGGGTTTTTCTATTTAACGATTCGCTGGGCTGTTTGCTCTTATCGCGCCCAGTGTGCCTATGTTTCACGTGAAACATAGGCACGGAATTTAGTTGAAGCCCGGTTCTCCGAGTTCACCGAGGATGCGATTCAGGTCACCGACGGTCGCAAAGTCGATCACGATGGACCCCTTGCTGGTGCCCAAAGAAACCTTGACGCGGGTGTTGAGGCGATCGCCGAGACGCTCGGCGATTTCATCGAGCTGCCCCTGGCGCTTGCCTTTGCTCGGCGCGGCGCTTCTCGGCGCCTTCTGCGAGATCTGCCCCGCCGCGACCTCGGCACTGCGCACCGAGAGGTCCTCGTTCACGATCTTCTGAGCAAGCTTCTCCATTGCATCAGATGTTCCCGTGGAGAGAATAGCCCGCGCATGCCCTGCGGTCAGAACGCCAGCTGCTACTCGCGATTGAACGGATTCTGGCAGCTTCAGAAGCCTCAGAGTGTTGGTGATCTGCGGACGGGAGCGACCGATCCGCGTCGCGAGCTCGTCTTGGGTAATGCCAAAGTCGGAGAGGAGCTGCTGGTATGCCGAGGCCTCTTCGAGCGGATTGAGATTCGCCCTGTGGATGTTTTCCAGAAGTGCGTCGCGGAGCATGGCATCGTCTGCCGTGTCCTTGATGACGGCGGGGATCGTGGCGAGGCCGAGGTGCATCGTGGCCCTCAGCCGGCGCTCACCCATGACGAGCTCGTATCGCGGCGCACCCTCGGCGACATCAGCGATCGGGCGGACCACGATCGGCTGGAGAACGCCAAACTCCCGCACGGAATGAATGAGCTCATCGAGATCTTCTTGCACGAAAACACTGCGGGGCTGCGAGGCGTTCGGCACAATATCTGCCGGGCTCAGGTTTGCGAGCCGCGCACCGGGAACCGCAGCGAGGCCCTCGTTGCTCGGTGACGCCTCCTTCACCTTGTTCGAATGGGGAAAGAACACATCGACGGGACGGGCGGGGGACTCGCCGTCGGTAGGAATGAGGGCGCCGATGCCGCGGCCGAGGCCCGTTCGCTTTGCTGCCATGTCTATCTCCGGGGTAGATGCGGGGTGAATCTGCGGATTCTGGGGAGTTTACGAGAGATTGGCCCTAAGAAACGGGCTCATTTGGCCCTGTGAGGCCGTCAGGAAGCCTTGATTGCGGCAGGGGCGCCGCGCCGCGCGATCTCCGCCGCCGCTTCCAGGTACGAAATTGAGCCGGGGGAGTTGGTGTCGTAGCTGATGACACTCAGTCCAAAGCTGGGCGCCTCAGAAATGCGCACCGATCGGGGGATAGGGGTGTTGAGCACCTGGTCGGGAAAATGCGCTCGCACATCGTCGGCGACCTGGTTGGACAGATTGGTGCGGGAGTCGTACATGGTCAAGAGAATCGTTGACACCGTGAGCCTGGGGTTCAGATGCTTCTCGATCAGTTTGATGTTGTTCAGTAGCTGGCTGAGGCCTTCCAGAGCGTAGTACTCACACTGGATAGGAATCAGCACCTCGTCTGCGGCAACGAATGCGTTGATGGTGAGCAGACCCAACGACGGAGGGCAATCCACAAAGACGTAGTGAAATGGTTCCGGCGATTCCGCAAGAAAGGTCTCGAGCGCGGATCTGAGCCGCTGCTCGCGGGCAACGAGGGAAACGAGCTCGATTTCGGCGCCAGCGAGGTGGATTGTCGCCGGCAGACAATACAGTTCGCCGGGCTCTGGGCTCTTCTTGATCACGTCTGCCATGGGCACATCGTTCACGATCACGTCGTAAACGCTAATGGTTTCGGATCGGTGATCTATTCCCAGCGCAGTCGAGGAGTTGCCCTGAGGATCCAGGTCGATCACAAGGACCCGAGCGCCGTTCTTGGCAAGCGCCGCGGCCAGGTTGACGGTCGTTGTCGTCTTACCAACTCCGCCCTTCTGGTTAGCGATGGTAAAAATTCTGGTCTTCTCGGGAAGCGGCAGAACCTCAGCCTCAAGCGCCCGGCGGCGGCGGGTGATCTCCGATAGTTCCCGGGCGAGGGGAGTGTCCGCGAGGCCAGCCAGCGCAGAGGAGCGCGGAGCGACGGCCTTCGGGGCGCTCTGCGGCGATGGCGCGGAGGGGGCTGGGGCAGCAGCGGCAGCGGTCTGCCGTGCCGATTCGGCGGCGGCTGCAGCTTCAGGGACGGCCAGCGGAGGAGCGGGGATCGATGCCTTCGCTTCGGGCACAGCAGCAGACGGCAGAGCAGCAGCAGTCGCAGAACCAGCAGCGGGGGAGTAGGTCGGTGCAGAGCCGGTGGAGACGGATTCCTCAGCAGTGTGAATAACCGTGTCTTCGTCGGGATGTTTCACGTGAAACCTTCTGCTCGGAGATTGCGTATGAGGGAACGGGAAACCCAAGGCTCGCAGACAACGTAACTTTTTCAAGTGACGCTACCGCCCCGTTAACGCACCATGGCTGCCCATCAGAGCGGCCTTGGAGCGTCAAATAACTACCTCTTATCGTGAGGCACTAGTCAACTGTAGCCCGAAAGACACGCGTCGTTTCGGTGCCCACGTCGGAGCCCAGCGTAAGGACTTCGATGTCATGTAGGCGATGCTTGCGAATCACCTTCGATGCCTTCTCGATTTCAGCATCCACGCTCGCACCCTTGAAAAAGAGCATCTCACCGCCGGACTTCATCAGGGGAGCGATAAGAGGAATGAGCTTGGACAGCGCACTGACGGCACGGGCGGTTGCCTGGTCAAGCCACGGGCTCAGCTGGGCATCCTCAGCACGCGCGCGCACAACCTCGACATTGGTAAGGCCGAGCAGATCTTTCTGCTCATTCAGCCAGGCGATCCGGCGCTCCATCGGCTCGATCAGCACAAAATCAACGTCGGGACGCGCGATAGCGAGAACGAGGCCGGGCAGACCAGCACCGCTGCCGATATCGCCCACGCGGCCTGGTCGCAATAGCGGAGCCATCAACGCGGAGTTCACCACGTGTCTGGTCCATAAGCGGGGGAGCTCGAGGGGCCCGATAAGGCCCAGTTGCTCGCCACGGTCGGCGAGGTCAGCGACAAACGCCCGCGCTGCGTCGATCCGATCTCCGAAAAGCAGTGCGGCCGCAGGCGGTTCCTGCTCTAACTCGGCGCTCTCGGGCTGCGCGTGTTCCTTCGAATCGGCGTCGCCGGAGACAGCGTCTAGCGGGGGAGGGGAGATGGCATCGTCCCAAGATGACGTAGGCTCCCGCTCCGGCTCGCTCGGCTCGTGCATGTCGGAATGTTTCACGTGAAACTATGCGCGACGAATCACGGTGTGACGGTCGCGTCCTTCGCCTTCGGACTCCGAAGTAAAGCCGCGATCTGCCACGACGTCGTGAACGAGTTTGCGCTCGTACGACGACATGGGAGGCAGGGCGGCAGAAGCTGCACCACCCTCGATGCGTTCGATTGCACGGTCGACCAGGTTCTCAAGCTCGGACTGACGAGCTTCGCGGGATCCTCCGACATCCAGGATGAGTCGTGAGAACCCACCCGTCTTGGTCTGCACGGCAATGCGCGTGAGCTCCTGCAGTGCGGTGACGGTGTCTGGCTTCGAGAGCAAGCGGAGGTTGCTGTCTTCGCTCGAGTTGACCGATACATAGGCGCGGCCGCCACGGGCGTCGATGTCAATGTCGCCATCGAGGTCGGTGATATCGAGGAGCTCCTCGATGTAGTCCGCCGCAATATCGCCCTCTTCTTCGAGTTCGGCGATGGTGGGGTTGCCACGGTCAGCGCGGCCATCGGACACTACGGCAGTGGGGGATTCCTCCGACACGGTCTCGTCCTCAAGGTTTTCGTTGGCGGTGTTCTGGGTCACGGGTGTCCCTACTTCTTCTTCTTGCGGTTCTTGGGGTTGACGGGCTGCTGACGCTGCACCGGCTTGGGCTTTTCAATAACGGGTTCGTCGTCTTCAACGATGGTAATTCCACGTCGCTGCGCCTTCTTCGCGAGGCGGGCTTCCCGGGCGAGGGCTGCTTCGCTGCCGGGAGTCGGCATGTTGCGAATGACGATGAACTGCTGAACCATCGTCCAGATGTTCGAGACGAGCCAGTAGAACATGACGCCCAGAGGGAAGGTGAAACCAGAGAAGAGGAATACCAGCGGCAGCATGTACAGCAGGATGCGCTGCTGCTTGAACATGGGGCTGTTCTTCATCTCGGGCGACTGGTTCTTCGACATGATCTGCAGCTG
>NZ_JBACFR010000127.1:0-4045 GCF_056262345.1 Homoserinimonas sp. | reverse complement strand
ACGAATCCCGAGAGTGCCGCTGTGAGTGCCCCCAGATCGAGTTCGACCAGACGGTCGATGTAGTCGCGCCAGGCGGATTCTGCTTGGGCTTCGACCGCGAGGAGGGCTTCGGAGGATGCCTCGCGCATGTCGGAGAGGATTGCCAGCGCCACTTCGTTGGCTAGCGCGGCGCGTGAATCGAAGTTTCGGTAGAGGGTGGCGATGCCCACGCCGCTCGCCTCGGCAATCGTTTCGAGCGCGATCGTGGCTCCGTGCTGGGCGAACAGCCGTCGGGCTTCTCGCACGATCACCTGGCGTCGTAGTGCCGCGTCAGCGCGCATGTGGCCTGCCCTTCTCCGCCGGGATGTCCTCCCAGCGTAGGCGCAGGATGCGGGGCAATAATAAGTGGAGGAAATTCATCCGCTTATCATCCACCTCCATCGAACGGGCATGAACGCATGGCAGTAACCGGCGCGGCAGAGAACGCCGCCGCATCCGAAACCGATTCGGCGAACGCCAGCGCGAACGCCGACGCGAGCGCCGACGCGAACGCCGACGCGAGCCCTGCTCGGCCGCACAAAGCGAAGGCGCTGCCGCCGCTAGCGAAGCTCGTGGGAATGATCGTCGGACTCGGCGTCATCCTGTTCGCCATGCTGATGCTCTTCATCATGCCGTCGCTCAAGAGCGGCCCGCACGACCTGCCCGTGGGTGTGGCCGGCGATTCCGCCGCAGTCGAGACCTTAGAGCGGGCGCTCGACGAGGGTGCCCCTGGTGCGTATGAGCTTCGAACGTTCGACTCCGAAGCTGAGTTGACCGAGGCGATCCGCGACCGCGACGTTGTTGGCGGCTTCGCGGTGACAGACGCAGGCGTCAGCGCCTATACCGCCAGCGCAGGATCCGCCGTTATTTCGTCGACCATCGCGGCCACGGCGAAGGCTTTCGGCGGCGATGTGCCCGTCACCGATGTCGTGCCTCTTCCGGCGGAGGACCCGACCGGCATTGGCATCGGAGGGCTCGCCTTCCCCCTCGTCTTCGGCGGAATCGTGCCTGCTGTGGCCTTTCGCAAGGTGTTTCCCCGCAGTCTCGGATGGACGGTAGCGGGCATCGCGAGCTTTGCCGCGATCGGCGGTATCGCCGTGGCCGCCGTGCTGATGTTCTCATTCGGCAGCATCACCACGGGATTCTGGGCCGTGGCTGGCTCGATGGCATTAGGAATCGCCGCACTGGGGTTGCCCCTCGCGGGGCTCCAAGAAGTTTTCGGGGGCAAGGGCTTCACAATCGGGGCCATGGCCATGATGTTCCTGGGCAACCCGCTCGCGGGGATCTCGACGACAGCGGCTTGGCTCCCCGCCGGTCTTGGGATCATCGGCCAGATTCTGCCCCCTGGTGCCACGGGAACGCTCGTGCGCTCGGCCGCCTACTTCGGTGGTTCGGGTGGCCTGGTAGCTGCGCTCACCCTCGTGGCCTGGATCGTCGGTGGGGCCGTGCTGCTCGCCCTGGGCAAGCGTCGCGCGCGCCGGGTGGCCGCCGAATAACGGGTCAGATGCGGTCATATTCACCTGAATCATGACGAGCGTCACAAAAACCTTGACATTAACTCCGGCGTGACTGACTATTGCTGAGTCGACACACTGCAGTGCAGACAGGCTTACCCGCCGCAGCGCACCATCGCTGTACTGCCTCGTTGACATCCGTCCAACAGTCACGAGAGGCATTCAATGAAGAAGAGTCTTGCCGCGGTCGCATTCGCGGCCGTCACCGTCCTTGCCCTAAGCGGATGCACCGACACGGGTGCCGACACCGCCACCGAGCCCAGCGGCTCTGGCGAACTCACCAAGATTCGCGTCGCATCCCTGCCGATCGCCGAGACCGGCGCTCTGTGGGCCGCGATCGACGAAGGGATCTTTGAGGATCACGGCCTGGATGTCGAGGTCGTTCCCGCCCAGGGTGGCGCTCAGGCCATTCCCGCCTTGATGAGCGGCGACATCCAGTTCGCGGTCGGCCAGCCGTTCGGCCCCTTCCGTGCCGACCTGCAAGACCTCGGCGTTGTCGTGGTCAGCAACTACGCGAGCTCGCTACCAGAGGGCAAGGATGTCAACGCCGTTGTCGCTCTTGCCGACTCCGGCATCACCAGCCCCTCCGACCTTGAGGGCAAGACCGTCTCGGTCAACAGCCTTGGTGCCGCCGGCGACCTCACGATCATGCAGGCTGTGAAGGATGACGGAGGCGACCCCGCAACCATCGAGTTCGTCGAGGTTGGATTCCCCGAGGCTCAGGCGCAGCTCGACGCCGGCAACATCGACGCAGCCTGGGTGCCAGACCCGTTCATGTCCAAGATCGTTGCGGAGGGTGGCACGCTCGTCGTTCACCCCTACCAGGCCACGATTCCCGGCCTCCCGCTGCTGACGAACATCACCACGCAGAAGCTCATGGATTCTGACCCTGAGCTCGTTGAGGCCTACACCGCTGCGATGGCCGAGGCTCTCGAGTGGGCCGACTCCAACGAGGATGCCGTTCGCGCCGCGATCGTGAAGAACATGGGAATTCCCGAGGCTGCCGTAGCCGGCATCACCCTGCCCTCATTCACTCCCAAGCTCGATCTGGATGCCATCGCGACGCTCGCCGAGATGGGCGTGGAGTTCGGCACCATCGCCAGCCTGCCCAATCTGGATCGTTTGTTCCAGCAGCAGTAGCCGGATGCGGGGCGTCTCGCCCAGCGAGGCGCCCCGCACATCCGCTGTCGTCAGTACGATCAAGCACCTCATCTTGTCGATTGGGAAGGCATCATGGCTCGCTCCTCAGCGCAGACGGCTCATGCAGTGCGCAAGTTCGCACTCGGGGCCGCCGGGATCGCTGGATTTCTGCTCACCTGGCAGCTCATCCCCACGCTCGGCATCATTAGCCCCGAGTTTTTGCCCTACGCCACCGAGACTCTTGCCCGGTTCGCGCTAGAACTGCGCGATCTCGAGTTCTGGCGCAACGTGGGCTACACCATGACGGCCTGGTTTCTCGGCCTTCTCGTGGCCACGGTCGCGGCCATGGTGCTGGGGGCTGGCATCGGTATGGTGCCGTTTCTGCGCCGCGCCACCCACACAACCGTGGAGTTTCTGCGCCCCATTCCTTCGGTAGCGCTCATTCCGCTTGCCGTGCTCATTTACGGCATCCAGCTTCAGGCGGCGCTCGTCATTGTCATCTTCGCGAGCTTCTGGCAGGTGTTCGTTCAGGTTCTCTACGGCGTTGCGGATGTCGACACTGTCGCCCGCGACACCGCCCGCAGCTTTGCGTTGACTCGCGCAGAGCGTGTGCGCTTTCTCGTGTTCCCCACGATGCTGCCCTACCTAATCACGGGCCTGAGACTCGCCGCGTCGGTGGCGCTCATCCTCTCGGTCACGGCCGAGATGGTCATCGGTAATCCGGGGCTCGGCAAGGTGCTGGTCAAGTACCAGAACGCCGGCGACTGGGTGGGCGTCTACACGATCGTTATCGTTACGGGTTTGCTCGGCCTTGTGGTCAACCTCATCTTTCGCGCGGTCGAGCGCAAGTCGCTCGCCTGGCACCAGTCGATTCGAGCGGAGGAGGTCCTGTGACCCTCTACACGAGCACCGTTGTCGTTCCCCGCACGAGGTCTCGGGCGTGGAAGCGCGTGGGAGAGAGCATGCTGTTCGCTCTCGGGCTGCCGTTTCTTCTGCTCGTGATCTGGGGAATCTCCTCGTCCATCGCGCCAGTCCAGTTCTTTCCCAGCCCCCTCACAATCGCGCAGGCGTTTGTTAACACCTGGGTGGGGCCGGCCTTTGTGACGGATGTTCTCCCCAGCCTCGCCCGGCTGGGGCTCGGAATCGTTCTCTCCGTGCTTGTGGGCATTGTCGCGGGCACCGTGATCGGTCTCGTTCGCTGGTTGCGGGAACTCCTGGAGCCGCTGCTGGAATTCTTCCGCGCGATCCCGCCGCCTGTTCTCATCCCGGTCTTCACGCTGCTCATGGGTCTCACCGATTCGATGAAGATCTTCGTGATCGTTTTCGGTGCTGTGTGGCCCGTGCTGCTCAACACGATCGAGGGTGTGCGCTCG
>NZ_JBACFR010000126.1:0-3106 GCF_056262345.1 Homoserinimonas sp. | reverse complement strand
CGCGGCAAACGGGTCTGCGGGCCCGACGAAACCAGTGCCAATCTCGCGCCATCCGTAGCCGACGGTGCTCCACAGGTCAGCGAACGTCGCGCTGAGCGGCAGTAAGCCGCCGCCCACGACGCTATTGGCCCCTAAGAGCGGACCAAAAACCACAATGCCCACGATTGCCGCGAACGCAGCAAGCCAGAGGCCCCCGCCGCCGAGGTACCCGATCTTCGGCTCAGCGAACGAACCGCCGCTGGCCTCCGCCTCGCGTTGTTGCGCCCGCCTCTCGCGCATCGTGGCGGTCGAGGTTCGCAGAGGCGCGATCGCACCCCAGCCGAGTTTTCGCGAACGGGCGATCCTGCGGCGCGCACCGAAAACGGTTCCGTCGAATGCCGCAACGAACGCAGCAGCGAACTCGCCCGGAATAAACGACGGATGCTTGCCGAGCAAGTGGAGCAGGCTTCGAAGGATCGCCAGGGGAACGAGCGAGACCCAGTGAATCGGAACGGCAATGGCAGGCGCGTAGACGAGTCGCCGATGAAGCTGAGCGGTGCGAGCGAGGCGGGCGTGCCTCGACGGGCTCACTGTAGGTCGGTCAAAGAGTTCTGGGCCGCCGGCCGAAAGCACGCGGGCATCGGGAACTCCGATGACGCGGTGCCCGGCGAGACGAGCACGCACACTCAGGTCGAGGCCCGCGTCAATGGTCGGTAGCCCCGGGTCGAACCCGCCCAGGTCATCCCACACAGACCGGCGGATGAGCATGCCGTGTGCCGCGACGCCGAGCACGTCTTCCGTGACGTCGTGCTGGGCCTGGTCGAGTTCGCCCTCGACCATGGCGACGGATGCGCCAAGACGTGTCATCGAGCGGCCGAACTCCGCGATCACGTCGGGGCGGTCGAAGCTCATGAGCTTGGGGCCAGCGACGGCAACCGACGGCGCTACCTCGACGGCAGCGAGCAGCGATGCCAGAGCATGGGGCTCTGGCGCGTTGTCGTGGGCGAGAAGCCAGAGCCACTCGGAATCCGGGTCTCCGGCGTCAAGCCCGGCGATGACATGGCGAGCTGCACCGCCAAACGTGGGCGCAACCCGAGGGGGCACCGTGACGATTGCCGTAGGGGCGGCTGCGGCCAGCAACTGCGCGGAAGCATCCTGAGACCCCGCATCCACCGCAATGAGCGCATCGACCGAGCGCGTCTGAGAGGCGAGCGCCGACAGCGTTCGCTCGAGATACTCGCCCCCATTGCGGGCGATGAGCACGACGGTCACTCTCTGGCGCATATGAATCGACACTATGCGCTGGGCTGTCGCTCACGGTTGTAGACACGCGGCAGCCGTCGGATGCCGATGCGCGAGACGAGGATCGTGGCGCAGGAGCCTTTGCTAGACGGCGCGCTTGCGCAGCTTGCGGCGCTCTCGCTCCGAGAGGCCGCCCCAGATGCCGAAGCGCTCATCGTTCTGAAGCGCGTATTCGAGGCACTCGTTGCGAACCTCGCAGGAGCCGCAGATCTTCTTGGCGTCGCGCGTTGATCCGCCCTTTTCGGGGAAGAAGGCCTCGGGGTCGGTCTGGGCACAGAGGGAGTCGGCCTGCCAGGAGAGTGCGTTGTCGTCATCACTGACGGGGCGCCGGACACCGGGAACTCCGAGAGAGACAGGGTCTGCGAACCAGTCGTCCGGGACTCCTCGTCGCTGCAAATCAGGTGCCATGTCACTCTCCCCTCGGCCCTTGTGCATTACGCGAATTACTAACGCGCTTTGATAATTACACCCGTGTAGTTCCCCAGAGTCAAGTCGCAAATCGTAAACGTTCAGGTGGCAATCGAGGCTTCACCCCGTAAACAGCGGCGTGTCGCCCGGCGTGTCTACCCTGCGGCTCACCGCATGCTCCCGAACTGGGGTCGGGCGTGTCGAGAGCGCATGGCCCTATCGCGAGGAATCATCCGTACTTTCTCGGCACCCTTCGCAAGCCGTCGGTGCGCAAACGACTAACGGTGGCGCCGATTGCGACGGCTACGGCGGAGGCAACAACCAGTGAAATGACCATGGCAGTAAATCTAGGTATTGGCATTTGCTGCCACGAGTGGCAGAGTTGCCATAGTTCGATGAAAAAGCGCCACTCCCCCCGCTCTGGAGAATCGTCATGCTGAACAAGGTCGTCCTCATTGCCTGCGAAGGCGTCACCCCGTTTGAATTCGGCGTCATCTGCGAGGTCTTCGGAATCGACCGCACCGACATGGGCGGGCCCCGCTTCGACTTCACGATCGCAACCTCCAAACCCGGCCCCGTGAGAAGCAGCCTGGGCTTCGACATCGTCATCGACAACGACCTGAGCGCGGCCGCCGACGCTGACCTCATCGCCATCCCCGCCTATCACCGCACGAACACGTCAGAGCTCGACCGCCGACCCCCAGACCCCGCTGTGCTCGACGTGATCCGCGCCGCAGAAGCGCGCGGCGCATGGGTTATGAGCGTATGCAGCGGAGCGTTTCTGCTCGGCGCTGCGGGCATCCTCGACGGCCGCAGAAGCACAACCCACTGGATGTACACCGACCAGCGCGGCATCGATGTGCCTCTCACCGAGGTGGACCCCGATGTGTTGTTTGTGGATGATCGCCACGTCGTCACGAGCGCTGGCACTGCCGCGGGAATCGACGCGGCGTTGCACATCGTACGCACCGAGCTTGGTGCCGCCGCAGCCAACGTCATCGCTCGGCGAATGGTGGTTCCGCCGCAACGAGACGGAGGGCAGTCTCAGTTCATCAGCGCGCCCGTCACGGAGTGCGCAAGCGACTCGTTCGCCGCCGTGGCCGAATGGATGCTCGACAACCTGCACGAGGACCTCACCATTACTCGACTTGCCCGCCGCGCTCTCATGTCTGAGCGCACATTTGCCCGGCGGTTTCGCGCGGAAGTCGGCGCCACCCCCGCCGCGTGGCTCAATCGCCAGCGGCTCATCCGGGCGCAGCAGAAGCTCGAAGAATCCGACGACAGCCTCGAAACCGTCGCCGTCGACTGCGGCTTTGGCACGGCAGCCGTCATGCGGCACCACTTCATAAAAACGCTTCAGACAACTCCGAGCGCCTATCGCCGCACCTTCGGCGAGCGCATCGCCAGCTAGAGCGGC
>NZ_JBACFR010000125.1:0-7453 GCF_056262345.1 Homoserinimonas sp. | reverse complement strand
CTGTTCTTGAACTGGCTCGGCGGCGGCATTGTCGGCATTTTTGTTGTGCCTATCGCCACGGTCATCGTGCTCTGCCTGCTGCGCCGGTTTTGGGCCGCGCTGTATTACCTGATCGCTGCGATCGCGAGCGCCGGCGCGGTTCAGCTTCTCAAGGGTCTCTATCTGCGCCCCAGGCCAGAAGACATCATGGTGGTGGCGGATGTTGGCTCGTTTCCGTCGGGGCACGTCGCCAACGCTGCGACCATCGCCGTGACGCTGGGCATCATCGTCGGCCGCACCTGGGTGTGGGCGGCGGGTGCCGTTTATACGGTGCTCATGATGGTGGCCCGCACCTATCTGGGGGCGCACTGGATCAGTGACACCGTCGGCGGGTTGCTGGTGGGGGCTGGTGTCGCCATCATCGTGTGGGCACCGTTCGCCTCACGAATTGCTGCTGAGCGCGAACGATTGGGTAATCGGCCTGCCGCCGCGCGCACTAGTGAGTAAGGTTTGCTCATGACTGACCCGAAAGTCGAACACCAGACCCGCCGAAATGAGCTCGTAGATGTGGCGCTCGAAGTGCTGGAGAGAGACGGGTTCGCATCCCTCAGTGTTGGTGCCGTCGCCCGCCAGGCAGGAATCAAGCCGCCGTCGCTGTATAAGCAGTTCACCAGCAAGGCCGACATCGAGGCTGCGCTCATCACGCTGGGGTTCGCCCGTCTCGCCGATGACTACATCGGCCCAGCGGCTGGCGCGGCGGAGGGCTCGCGTCTCGACCACATCACGGCGCTGGTTTCGGCCTACCGCGCATTCGGCCTCGCGAATCCGCAGCTCTACCTGCTCATGCACAGCAAGCCGTTCACGGGCACAGATTCTGAGCGAGTCGACCGTGCGGCCGTGTCTCGTCTCCGGGCCTTCGTGGCCGGGCCGGTGGGTGCCATGAGCGCCTGGGGGTACGCGCACGGTGTGCTTAGCCTCGAGCTTGTGGGGGCATTTTCGTCCGAGCTGCTCGACGACATGTGGGCGAGGGTCTCGCAGACGATAGCGGAGTTCGCACCCGAGGAGTGAAGGCGCCAGACACAGCGCGCTATACGACGAAAGCCCCGGGCGGATGCACGGGGCTTTCGGCTGAAACTGGCGGAGAATGGGGGATTCGAACCCCCGAGGGCTTGCACCCAACACGCTTTCCAAGCGTGCGCCATAGGCCACTAGGCGAATTCTCCTGGCGATCGATTCCGGCTGCCCGGCAACGACCTCACAGAATCTTACGCGATTTCGCGGGCCCCGTTGTCCACCCACGGCGAGCTGCGGCAGTCCACCGAGAACGCCCAGCCCCGCGGGCGCAGAATCTAGTCAGCCAACGGCACGAATAAAGAACTACAAGGAGAACACCATGACGTTGCTCGAAACCTCCCTCTGGCACGGCAAGATCTACCTGAATGGTTGGGTAGAGGGGCGCGGAGGCATCCTGCCGGTCACCGAACCGGCAACGGGCAGCAGCCTCGGCTCTGTCGGAGCGGCGACGACAGAGGATGCCCTGGAGGCGGCAACGGCAGCGGCGGGGGCCCAGGTCGACTGGGGTAAGCGCAGGCCTGAGGAGCGCGCGGCAGTTCTGCGTCGTGCCGGGCAGCTGTTCGAAGAATACGCGGAGGAGATCCAGGGCTGGATCGTGCGAGAGAGCGGCGGAATCCCTCCCAAGGCTCAGCTCGAAACGCACATCGCAGCGAACGAGTGTTACGAGGCCGCCGGGCTTCCCGGGCACCCGCACGGGGATGTGCTCACCTCCAACGAAGACCGCTGGTCATTCGCCCGTCGTCTCCCGGCCGGCGTCGTCAGTGTGATCGCCCCCTTCAACTTTCCGCTCATCCTGTCGATTCGCTCGGTGGCCCCGGCCATCGCACTCGGCAACAGCGTTCTGCTCAAGCCAGACCCCCGCACCGCCGTCTCCGGCGGCGTCGTGCTCATGCGCATCTTCGAAGAAGCGGGGCTTCCATCCGGAGTTCTCCAGCTACTGCCCGGTGGGGCGGATGTTGGGGCCGCGGTTGTCGAGGCACCAGAGGTTCGCATCATCTCGTTCACGGGTTCAACCCCTGCCGGTCGCAAGGTCGGTGAGGCGGCCGCGCGTCACCTCAAGCGTGCCCACCTCGAACTCGGGGGCAACAACGCCCTCATCGTTTTGCCCGGAGCCGACCTCGAGAAGGCTGTCTCGGCGGGTGCCTTCGGGTCGTTTATGCACCAGGGGCAGATCTGCATGACGACCGGTCGCCACGTTGTTCACGAGAGCATCCACGACGAGTACGTCGCACTGCTCGCGGCGAAGGCAAACGGTCTGCCGGTCGGCGACCCGGCGCAGGAGCAGGTCGCGCTCGGCCCGATCATCGACGAGAAGCAGCGCACCCACATCGACTCGATCGTTCAGGATTCGGTCGCTGCGGGCGGGACGCTCTCCGCTGGCGGAACCTCCGAGGGCCTCTTCTACCGGCCCACAGTGCTCTCGGGGCTCAGCGCGGAGAACCGGGCGTGGACCGACGAGATCTTCGGACCGGTCGCGCCCGTGATCAGTTACTCCACGATTGACGAGGCCATCGAGCTCGTTAATTCGAGTGAGTTCGGGCTTTCGGTCGGAATCCTGGGAGACGTCGGTTTGGCAATGAAGGTCGCCGACCGCATCCACTCGGGAAAGATCCATATCAACGAGCAGACCGTCTCCGACGAGGCCAACTCTCCGTTCGGCGGCGTAGGGGCATCCGGAACCGGCTCCCGATTCGGTGGCGCCGCGGCCAACATCGAGGCGTTCACCGAGACCCAGTGGCTCACGATGCGCCCCGAGATCGCACCGTATCCGTTCTAAGGGTTCAAAAGCGGGTCTCGATCTCCGCTAAAGTAGAAAACGGCTCCTCGCGTGGTGCCATCCAGGCCAACTCCCCCAGGGCAGAAATGCAGCAAGGGTAACCGGGCTCTGGCAGGTGCGCGAGGGGTCCTTTCTCGTTAACGACAAGATTATTTGGCAAGAGTCGCAGCCTGTGCCGCCCACCCTGGCGGCCGAACCTGCGAGGCGTAGGGTTGACGCGTGGCCAAAAGCATCTACATCACCTCTGTCGAGGGACATGCCGGCAAGTCGACAATTGCGCTCGGGCTGCTCGACACCCTGAGCCACGAAACCGGCAGGGTAGGGGTGTTCCGGCCCGTCGCTCGCTCCATCGCGGAGCGCGACTACGTGCTTGAGCTACTGCTCGACCACGACGGTGTCGATCTGAGCTACGAGGACTGCGTCGGCGTTGGCTACGACCAGGTGCATTCAGACCCAGAGGCGGCGCTCTCACGCATCGTGGAGCGCTACAAGGCGGTCGAACGCCAGTGCGATGTCGTTGTCATCCTGGGCTCCGACTACACGGATGTCGGCACCCCGACCGAGCTCTCCTACAACGCGAGGATCGCCGCCAACCTTGGCGCGCCCGTCCTGCTCGTCATCGGCGGGCAGTCCGACGAGCGCGGAGCCCGCACGCCCGACGAACTGCAGCAGGTGTTCGGCCTCGCGATGCAGGAGCTTGAGGCCGCCCATGCCTACACGATCGGGGTCGTCGCTAACCGGTCAGACCCCGACCATCTCGTCGAAATCGTGGCGGAGCTCAGCGAGGTCGCTGGCGATATCCCCGTCTGGGCCATCCCCGAGGACCCGTTTCTCATCGCCCCGAGCATGCAACAGCTTCTCGACGCCGTCGAAGGAACCCTCATCAAGGGGGATGCTGAGCTGCTTCAGCGAGAAGCCCTCGGAGTGGTCATGGCCGGCATGTCGATGGAGAACTGTCTCACTCGCCTCATGGACGGTGCCGTCGTCGTTGTGGCGGGGGATCGCTCCGATGTGCTTCTCGGCATGCTGATGGCGCACAGTTCCGACACGTTCCCCTCTCTCGCTGGAATCATCCTGAACGGCGGATTCGAGCTGTTGCCGCAGATCGAGCGCCTCATCGATGGCCTCGGCACGAGCCTTCCCATCGTGAGCACGCGATTCGGCACGTATGACACGGCCCGGCGGGTTACCAAGACGCGGGGACGCATGGCGGCAGACTCCACACGCAAGTACGACACGGCGATCGCGCTCTTCGAGCAGCATGTCGACTCGCAGGAGCTGCTGCGCAAGCTTGAGGTCTCGCGCACCGACACCATCACCCCGCTGATGTTCGAGTACGACCTGCTCGATCGGGCCCGCTCGGTGCAGCGACACATCGTTTTACCCGAGGGCGACGACGACCGCATCCTTCGAGCGGCGAGCACCCTCCTGCGTCGCGGTGTGGCGCGACTCACCATTTTGGGTGAGGAGAGCGAGGTGCGAGCGCGGGCCAGCGGCCTGGGGCTCGATATTTCGGCAGCCGAGGTGCTGAGCCCCTTCGACACGACCCTGCGGCAGCGGTTCGCGCTGGAGTATGCGCGGCTGCGCGCACACAAGGGCGTGACGGTTGAAGACGCGCTCGACATCGTCACCGACGTCTCCTACTTCGGCACGCTCATGGTGCACCTTGGGCTCGCCGACGGCATGGTTTCGGGCGCGGCGCACACGACAGGGCACACCATCCGGCCCGGGTTCGAAATCATCAAGACGCAACCCGGCGTCTCCGTGGTCTCCAGCGTGTTTCTCATGTGCCTCGAAGACCGGGTGCTGGTCTATGGCGATTGCGCCGTTAACCCAGACCCCGACGCCCCTCAGCTGGCGGATATCGCTATCTCGTCGGCCGAAACAGCCGAGGAATTCGGCATCGAACAGCGCATCGCCATGCTCTCCTACTCCACGGGGGAATCGGGCAAGGGAGCGGATGTCGACAAGGTGCGGCAGGCCACGGCGCTCGTGCGGGAGCGTCGACCCGATCTCATGGTCGACGGCCCCATTCAATACGACGCCGCGGTGGATGCATCCGTTGGCCGCTCCAAATTGCCAGACAGCGCTGTGGCCGGGCGGGCGACCGTGTTCATCTTTCCCGACCTCAATACGGGCAACAACACCTACAAGGCGGTGCAGCGAAGCGCTGGTGCTGTGGCAATCGGCCCCGTTCTGCAGGGTCTCAATAAACCCATCAACGACCTCTCGAGGGGCGCGCTCGTGCAAGACATCGTCAATACGGTTGCCATCACCGCCATCCAGGCTGCCTCAACCGGCGCGGTAGCACAGGGGCACGAATGAGCCTCGTCTGCGTGATCAATTCGGGGTCATCCTCGATCAAATACCAGCTCATCGACCTGGCGACGGGAGCGGCCGTCGTGAGCGGACTGCTCGAGAGAATCGGCGAAGAGGGCTCTCCCGTGCCCAACCACGAGTTCGGCATGAGCATTGTGCTGGCCAAGCTCGGTGATCGCAGCGCCGAAATCTCCGCCGTTGGCCACAGGGTCGTGCATGGAGGGCCGAACTTTGATGGCCCCGCCCTGGTCACGGCCGAGGTGGAAGCTGAGATCAACGACCTCTCCGCGCTGGCGCCACTCCACAACCCCGCTAATCTGCTCGGCATTCGGGCGGCCAAGATCGCGCTGCCCACCGTGCCGCACGTCGCGGTCTTCGATACCGCGTTTCATCAGACGCTTCCGGCCGATTCCTACACGTATGCGATCGACACGGAGCTCGCCGCCCAGTACAGAGTTCGGCGTTACGGATTCCACGGAACGTCCCACGAATATGTGTCACGCACCGCCGCCGAGTTCTTGGGTCGCCCGCTGGAGTCTCTCAAGACGATCGTTTTGCACCTCGGCAACGGGGCATCCGTCGCCGCTATCGATGGAGGGCGCTCAATCGACACGTCGATGGGGCTAACTCCGCTCGAGGGTCTCGTCATGGGCACTCGCTCTGGCGACATCGATGCCGGCGTCATCTTTCACCTGGCTCGGCAGGCGGGCCTCTCCATCGACGAGCTGGATGTTCTCCTCAATCGGCGCAGCGGGCTTCTCGGGCTCACGGGTTCTGGCGATATGCGCGATGTGCAAGAGGCCGCCTCGCGGGGCAATACCGCGGCGCAGGCGGCGCTCGCAGTGTGGCGGCACCGCATCCGGCACTACATCGGTGCCTACATTGCCGAGCTGGGCGGTCTGGATGCCCTGGTCTTCACCGCGGGCATCGGCGAGAACAACTCCCTCCTCAGGCGCAGGGCGCTCGCCGGCCTGGAGTTTCTCGGCATCGAGATCGACGACGATCGCAACGAGCTCGCCTCGCGCGCGGCTCGCTACATTTCGCCGGAGGGCGCCAGCGTTTCTGTGCTTGTGATCCCCACCAATGAGGAGTTGGAGATCGCCCGGCAGACGGCAGCGCTCGTCGGGGTATAGCGCCGACA
Source organism: Homoserinimonas sp. (assembly GCF_056262345.1). NCBI lineage: Bacteria > Bacillati > Actinomycetota > Actinomycetes > Micrococcales > Microbacteriaceae > Homoserinimonas > Homoserinimonas sp. The sequence continues at coordinate 1,163 of NZ_JBACFR010000125.1, read as the reverse complement.
GGTCCCCCTGACACGGACCGCGAAACTCGCACAGCTCGGGCGTCGGTGGCCCCGACTACGATTGACCCCGTGGTTACCGCCCTTTATCGCCGCTACCGGCCAGAGACCTTTGCCGAACTCATCGGCCAGTCGCAGGTGACCGATCCGTTGATGACGGCCCTGCGCACCAACAGGGTCAATCACGCGTATCTGTTTAGCGGCCCTCGCGGCTGTGGCAAGACCACCTCGGCTCGCATCCTCGCGCGGTGCCTCAACTGCGCAGAAGGCCCCACCGACACTCCCTGCGGCGTGTGCCCCAGCTGTGTCGAGCTGTCGCGCGACGGTGGGGGATCACTCGACGTCGTTGAGATCGACGCGGCGAGCCACAACGGTGTCGACGACGCCCGCGACCTTCGCGAGCGAGCGGTGTTTGCCCCCGCGCGCGACCGGTTCAAGATCTTCATCCTCGACGAGGCCCACATGGTCACGCCGCAGGGCTTCAACGCGTTGCTCAAGATCGTCGAAGAGCCGCCGGAGCACGTCAAGTTCATCTTCGCGACCACCGAGCCAGACAAAGTCATCGGCACGATCCGCTCGCGCACCCATCACTATCCATTCAGGCTTGTGCCGCCCGCCCAGATGCTCGACTACGTGGGGCAGTTGTGCGAGAGCGAAAGCGTTCAGGTCGAGTCGGGCGTGCTGCCCCTCGTCGTGCGCGCCGGAGGCGGGTCGGTTCGCGACACCCTGTCTCTTCTCGACCAGCTCATGGCCGGGTCCGAGGCAGCGAGCGTGCAGTATGAGCGCGCGGTCGCCCTGCTCGGCTATACGCACGGCGCGCTGCTGGGCGAGGTCATCGATGCCCTCGGAGCCAAGGATGCCGCCGCGGCATTCGAGGCCGTCGATCGCGTCATCCAGACCGGGCAGGATCCGCGTCGCTTCGTTGAGGATCTGCTTGAACGTCTCCGCGACCTCATTGTCGTGAGCGCGTTCCCCGCGGGCAACCACCACGGCGCTGCCGCGGTGCTGCGCGGGGTGCAGGCCGACGAGCTCGACACCATGGCGCTCCAAGCCTCACGATTTGGGCAGGCCGAACTCAGTCGGACCGCCGATATCGTGGGCGCGGCGCTCACCGAGATGACCGGGGCGACATCGCCGCGTCTCCACCTTGAGCTCATGCTCGCGCG
>NZ_JBACFR010000124.1:0-2509 GCF_056262345.1 Homoserinimonas sp. | reverse complement strand
GAGGGGCGCACCGCATCCGTCACCGCGGTGAGGGCGGCCACCAGCGCCAACAGGGCGAACGTGCCCGCCGCGACGCCAAGGCCCAGAAAAGAATGCGGGGTCTCGGCAATGCGGCGGCCCGCGCGGTGCCCCAGAAGCAGGGTGAGCAGCGCGAAGCCCAACGGGGCAAGGCTCAGCGTGAACGGCTCGATCGCCTGGGCGATGCCCATCGCGGCGCCCAGCGCGGCGTCAGGAGCTACCGAAACGGATGCTCCGTGGCCGAGCATCCAAATATCGACGGACGCCCGCCAGAAAACCGCCCAGTCGACCTGCAGCTCGTAGTGGAAGCCCCACATGAGCGAAAGCGGAACGAGGGGAATGCCGATGCCGATGCCCACAACGAGCAGCGCCTCAAGCGCGGAGAAGACGGCGGTGAGCGGACGATTCATAACCCCAACGACACTACCTCCGCCTCCCTCGTCGGGCGCTCTTGCCCCGCGAGACTGCGCAAATTGTCGTCAAATAGGGTCTGAAACGCCAACTTGTGCAGTCTCGGCGGGCTATTGGGGCAGAGTGGGAGCGGCGGCGGCAGACCGCGCAGACGGGAGAGGCACGTGGAGCACGACAGCACTGATCGCTCGATTTATGCGCGTGCCCTCGGCGCAGACTTTGCCCGGCTGCATCCTGAGCTCCAACGGTTCTTCTCGACCGACACCGTCACGGCATCCGGAACCTTCGCCGAGGCGGGATCTCGGCTGGCCCTGATGAGGCCCCTGCTGGGCATCACCGCCCGCTTCGGCCTGCTCTTTCCCGAATTCGGGCGCGAGGTCCCCTTCACGATCGAAGTCTCCCCCGTTTCGGATGCGGCGGTCGCCACCGTTCGCCGCCTGCGGTTTGCCACGGGCATCCGCACGATGGCCGACCGCACCACGCTCGTGGCCGGGCGGCTCGTCGACGTTCATGCCCGCGGCCGGCTGCTCGTGGAGATGACGGTTACCGCGACGCCGGAGGGTGCGCTGCGAGCCAGGTCGGGCCGCGCGCGGCTCCGCCTTGGCCGTGCGCTCATCCCCGTGCCTGCCCCCGCTGTGCAACTGACGCAGACGTACGACGAAGCGCACGCCGAGTTCACTATCGACGTGAGCATGCGCGTGCCCGGCGTGGGCGAAGTGTTCGCCTACCGGGGCCGGTTCACCACAAAGTAGCCGCCCTCAGCGCGCGGTCAGTGGTCACTTTCTGCACCAAAAGCCCGCGGGAAGCGCAGAAAGTGACCACTCACGGCGCTGGCCGTGCGAGCGAGCGAGAGCGTTAACGACGGATGGCCCGCCGAAGCGGGCCATCCTGTACAGCTGACTGCTTAGAGCGACGCGAGGATCTCGCGCATGAGCTTGGCGGCCTCGGACGGCGTCTTGCCGACCTTGACGCCGGCGGCCTCGAGGGCCTCCTTCTTCGCCTGCGCGGTGCCCGCGGAGCCGGAGACGATGGCGCCAGCGTGGCCCATGGTCTTGCCCTCGGGTGCCGTGAAGCCTGCGACGTAGCCCACGACGGGCTTCGTGACGTTGGCCTTGATGAAGTCGGCTGCGCGCTCCTCAGCGTCGCCACCGATCTCACCGATCATGACGATCGCCTTGGTCTCGGGGTCAGCCTCGAACGCTGCGAGAGCATCGATGTGCGTCGTGCCGATGATGGGGTCGCCGCCGATGCCGATTGCGGTCGAGAAGCCCAGGTCGCGCAGCTCGTACATCATCTGGTAGGTCAGGGTGCCCGACTTCGACACGAGGCCGATCGGTCCCTTGCCGGTGATGTTCGCGGGCGTGATGCCGACGAGTGCCTCACCGGGGGTGATGATGCCGGGGCAGTTCGGCCCGATGATGCGGGTCGTGTTGCCCTTCTGCTGCGCGTAAGCCCAGGCCTCGGCGCTGTCGCCGACGGGAACACCCTCGGTGATCACGACGAGAAGCGGGATCTCGGCGTCGATGGCCTCGATCATGGCGTCCTTGGTGAAGGCCGGGGGAACGAACGCGATCGACACGTCGGCGCCGGTGGCCTCCATGGCCTCCTTGACCGTTGCGAAGACGGGGAGCTCGACCGCGGCGCCATCGGCGTCGTGGTGCAGAACCGTCGTGCCAGCCTTGCGGGCGTTGACGCCGCCGACGACCTGGGTGCCAGCCTTGAGCATGAGGGCGGTGTGCTTGGTGCCCTCACCGCCGGTGATGCCCTGGACGATGACCTTGGAGTCCTTGTTGAGGAAGATTGACATTCCCTGATCCTTACTTCGCTGCGTAGGCGAGCTCGGCGGCCTTGTCGGCGCCCTCGTCCATGGTTGCGGCCAGCGTCACCAGCGGGTGGTTGGCTTCGTTGAGGATGCGACGACCCTCCTCGACGTTGTTTCCGTCGAGGCGAACCACGAGCGGCTTGTTGGCTGCGGAGCCGAGCTCGGCGAGTGCGCCGACGATGCCCTTGGCGACAGCGTCACACGCGGTGATGCCACCGAAGACGTTGACGAAAACGCTCTTGACCTGCGGGTCGCCCA
>NZ_JBACFR010000123.1:0-8476 GCF_056262345.1 Homoserinimonas sp. | reverse complement strand
CACGGATGCGATGCCCACACTGTCGCCGATTGCGGGGCGTTCGGGCCTCCACGACCGCAGCAGGGCCGCGGTGTCTCGGTCGCCCCAGAAGCTCACGCGGCCGATCGCAGGGTGAGCTACCGCGGCGCGGGCAATCGTTGCATCTTCTGGCGCGACCATCGCCACGAGGGCGTGGTCGATTCCGGCCTCGTGGATCGCGGCAATCACGAGCGACGCGCTGCGCTGAGCCTGATGCGCGGGCTGCACAATTGCTGCGGAGCCAGCGGAAAGCGCCGAGAGCACTCCGTCAACGGTGTCCGCGACGGGACTCGTCCACGAGGGCGCAACGAGGCTCACGGGCACCGCCATAAAGGCGGCATTCTCCACGTCATCGAGCTCATGCACACGCCGCGCATACTCGCGGGCGAGCCATGAGGCGCGGCTGGCCTCGGCATCCGCCTCCGTCACCGTGGCTCCGACCTCGCTCACGAGCACCTCGATGATGCGCGCGCGATAGGCGTCGAGCACGAGCGCGATCTCCTCCATCGTCACGGCTCGGTCTGCCGCTGACCTTCCAGCCCACCCCGGAGCGGCTGCGGCGGTGTCGGCGACGATTCGCTCGAGGGCAGAAACCTCTCGCACCACCGCGCCCTGCACATCGGTGGCCTGCAGCGCAGATTGGGTCGATCGCTGCAGAATGCCGCGAGCCCACGCCCTGTTCGCCGCGACCGTGGGATCCGTGCGGGCAATGTCGACGGCACCATCCGGGGTTTCGCGGTTTTGCACCCGCGCGGCCGGCGGAGCGGGCTCTGCGAGCGCCTCCACGGAGCGGAGGAACCGGGATGCTTCGCGGTCAAAGAGCGCAGCATCCGTGGCCATGGAGTCGGCGGCTGAGGCGAAGTTGCTCTCGTCGCCGATCTCGTCGAGCCTGCGACACAGATATCCGGCCGCCGACGCCGCGTCGTGGACGGAGACGATGGGCGCGGAGAGCAGCACCCCTCCTGTGCGGGATGCCACCAGCGGGACGTTGTTCAGCGTCATGCCGAGCAGCATTTCGTAGTCGACCCGGTGAGAGACCCCGCGAGCCTCGGCGAGCTGCTGGGCATAGGCGATCTCAAAAAGGTTGTGGGTGCCGATGCCCACCTTCACCGCGTCGGTGCGCTCGGGCGTCAGCGCCCAGTCGAGCACCCGCTTGAAGTTGGTATCCGCGGCGAGACGGGAGTCCACCGGCGCCTGTGGCCAGCCCGCTGGCTCTGATTCAGCTCGCTCCTGCGCGAGATTCGCCCCCTTGACGAGCCGCACTTTGATTCCGGCGCCGCCCGCAGCCCGTCGAGCAATGGCCCATTCGGTGAGCCGCTGATAGCGCTCCAGCGCATCGGGCAGATAGGCCTGCACCACAATGCCGGCCTCATAGTTCTTGAGCTTGGGCCGATCGAGCAGCGTCCTGAAGGCATCGAGGCTCAGCTCAACGTCCCCGTAGTCGAGGGTGTCGAGACAGATGAACTTTGTGGCGGCAGACGATGCCGCGAACTCATAGAGCGGCTCAAGACGATCGATGACTCTCGCCCGGGATTCGTCGTGCGCCCACGTGTTGGTACGGCCCGCGATTGCCGCGATCGAGAGGGAGAGCTGATCGATGTCGGGGCGAGCGAGCAGTTCCCTGGCCTCGCTGAGGTGGCGCTCGGCATCGTCGCTCGTGGTGATGGCGTCACCCAGCATCGTCACCGTCACGCGCACGCCGCGCTCCTTGAGCTCTGCGAGCCTTTTCTCCAGGTGGCGAGGGTCGGCATCGAGCATGAAGTGACGCGTGATCCTGCGGAAGACTGCCCTGCTCATCGGCACGAAGGGCCAGGGCAGGAGCAGCGAGAAGCCTCCGCCCAGTTGCATGAGAATCCGGGCCCAGGGCGCGAGAGACTCGGGCAGCTCACGGGACAGGATCTCGAAGTTGCGGCCGGCGACCCGCAGGTCGTGGGGGCGCATCACACGGTCGACAAAGTCGATCGTCATGGCGCGAACATCGGCATCCCGCATGAGGGATGAGAGTCGGCGGGCATCACGTTCGGCGCCCGACTCGTCGGCGGCGGGGCGCTCCGCAAGCCATTGGCGCACGGTAGAAACGGATGCTTCTGCGAGTTCGGCTGCGTTGGTGGGGGGCTGCGACGCGGTCGGTTGCATGCTTCGAGGGTACTTGTGTGGCCCGAGAATCGGCGCAGGACGCCCGCTGTGGAGCCGCTGTGCAGGCACCGAATCGCCTTTACGTGTGCAGCGCAGGCTGGTTGACTCAGGGCATGACCTTCGACCCCTATGCAAACCAGGGCGGTGCTGCGGCGTGGGATCCAGCCGCCGCAGCGGCGTCGAATGAGGCTGCCGACCAGTTGTTTGCGGCGGAGACTAGCGACGTCTCCGATGCGGATGTGAGCGATGCAGAGTACGTGGAAGACGTTGAGTCCGCAGAAGATGCAGAGTTCGTAGAAGATGTCGAGATCGATAGCGACCCGACACAGCCTTACGACCTCAGCGATCCCGACGTATAGCGGCTACCACTCGCTCGGCGCTGGCTGCCGCGTCGACGGCAGCGCGGCATCCTGAGCCCACCGTTGCACCCACTCCGCCGGCTCCGTGTGCGGGGCATCAAAGCCAAGCGCAGCGACGAGTTCGTCCATAGGAACTGTGCCGCCCGTTCGCTTGAGAAAGCGGGCCTTCAGGACGATCGAGGCGTAGATCTCGCCCTTCACCACGAAGCGTTGCTCCATGTAGACGGCCCTGTCGTCAAAACCAGAAACCTTAGATTCCACCTCGAATTTCTGCCACGGCATGAGCGACTTTCTGTGCGTCATCGATGAGCTCTGCACGACGGGGTACCACCCGTTGCGCATCACCGTGGCAAAGACCCCGGTGCGTCGAAGCAGATCGAGCCGCCCGAGATCGGAGATCGAAAGATAGCGTCCATTGTTCATATGGCGGTTGGTATCGAGGTCTGTCGGCAACACCCGAAACGAGGTCGATGACACATCGAAGGGCCCGAGGGGCGAACGTCGGCGGGAGAGAAAGAAATGCAACAGGGTACGCCAGATCAGGTTCACGTGGTCAGGCTAGCCGGGGGCTCTGCGCCCACCCAGTCGACTGTGGACTTGCAACAATCGCCGCCTAGAATCATGCAGTGTCCGTGCCGAAAATCCTGCTCTATTACTGTTTCACTCCGCTTGCCGACCCCGAGGCGATTCGCCTGTGGCAGCGCGACCTGTGCGAGGGTCTCGGGCTGACCGGCCGCATCCTCATTTCGGAGCACGGCATCAACGGAACCGTCGGCGGTGACATCGCCGCGGTCAAGCGTTATCTGCGCAAGACGCGAGAGTACGCGCCGTTCAAGAGTATGGACGTCAAGTGGAGCGACGGCCAGGGAGACGACTTTCCCCGCCTGAGCGTGCGTGTTCGCGACGAACTCGTGAGCTTTGGTGCCCCCGGAGAGATCGAAGTGAATGCCGACGGCGTCGTGGGCGGCGGCCAGCGCCTCTCCCCCGAGCAGTTGCACGAACTCGTAGAAGCGAAGCAGGTCACCTTCTTCGACGGACGCAACGCGTTCGAGGCCGAGATCGGGCGGTTCCGCGGTGCGATCGTGCCCGATGTCGAGACGACCCGCGATTTTGTCGCCGAGATCGAGAGCGGCAAATACGACCACCTCAAGGACGAGCCGATCGTCACCTACTGCACCGGCGGCATCCGGTGCGAGGTCCTCACGAGCCTCATGCGCAACCGCGGATTCAATGAGGTCTACCAACTCGATGGCGGCATCGTTCGCTACGGCGAGAAGTTTGGCGACTCTGGCCTGTGGGACGGTTCGCTCTATGTTTTCGACCAGAGGATGGCCGTGCAGTTCTCCGACAACGCGGTCACGATCGGTGAGTGCTTCCTGTGTGGTGCAGCCTCGAGCCGCATGACCAATTGTCACGACCTGTCGTGCCGAGTGCAGATGGTGGTGTGCGACGAGCACATCGAGAGCGCGGCGTGCGCCGAGCATCCGCTCGTCTCTGTTTAGCCAGGGCTTAAACGACGAAACGCCCCGAGCTGCCTCGGGGCGTTTCGCTTCTGCGGTCTGTGCGAGCCTGCTTACGGGCAGGTGACGGTGAGTCCGTTGTCGAGCTCCCAGACACCGGGGCCGACCTCGGCACACTGCGCGCTCAGTGCTGCTGCTGCACCGACGATGGCAACGATCAGGATGATGCCGCCGATGATCGTAAGGATGGAGATGATGATGCCGCCGATGGCGAATCCGTTGCCCATGCCGGCCTTCTTCGACTTCACCAGGGCAATGATGCTGATGACGAGCGAGATGACGTTGAACTGGAGAATCGAGAGCACGAGGCCGACAATTCCGAGGGTCTTGCCGGGGTTAACGGCGGGGGCGACAGGTGGGTTAACAGCGGTGGTTTCGGTCATGTGATTCCTCGTTTGGTGATTGTTGGTGAATGAGCGCGACAGCGTCAGCGCGGTGGTTCTGTCCAGCGACGGGCGCTGCGGTATATCAATCGGTGTTGACTCTACTGGCAGCTGATCCTGGTGCCGTTATCCAGGGTGTAAACGCCAGCCTTGCGGCCGTCGCAAGCGCCGCCAATTCCGTTGTTGGTCGAGAGCAGCACCAACTGCAGCACCAGCAACACCGTCGTAACCACGCCCACGATGATCGAAACCGTTCCCAGGGTGCCGGGAAATCCGACGGCTCGGGACTTTTTGTACGACACAATGCCTAGCGCAACACCGATGAGGCCAAGCGCGAGGCTGAGCACTATGCCGACGATGCCCAGAACTTTGCCGGGATCCTTCTCGTCGTCATCATCGTGCGCCGTTACGTCGACGGTCGGCACCGCACCCGAGGCAAAAGGCTCGGTTGGTTCGAGTTCGTCGTTGAGTACCGACTCCTCTGCGCTCATTGCTCCCCCATCAGTGCGACGACGCTCGTGGACTTACACGGTTGCGCAGACTGTATCGCGAGCGATGCTCATGCCGCCACCCTACTTTTGGGGGGCGCCCCTCGCGCCGACGACCCTCTTCTACCAAGATGGGTTCATGCGCATAGGAATCCTCACCAGCGGCGGCGACGCCCCCGGACTCAACGCCGTCATCCGCGGTGCCGTCCTCAAGGGCGACAAAATGTACAACCAGGAGTTCGTGGGATTCCGCAGTGGGTGGCGCGGCGTCATAGAAGAAGAGCTGCTGCCGCTGGGCCGCCACGAGGTCAGAGGAATCTCCAAGCAGGGCGGAACCATCCTGGGCACCTCCCGCACTAACCCCTTCGAGGGCAATGGCGGCCCTGACCGCATTCGCGAGGTGCTTGAGCGCAACGACATCGAATCGATCATCGCGATCGGCGGAGAGGGCACCCTCGCCGCGGCCCGCCGTCTCAGCGATGCAGGCCTGCCCATCGTCGGCGTTCCCAAGACCATCGACAACGACATCTCCGCAACCGACTACACATTCGGCTTCGACACCGCAGTGCAGATCGCAACGGATGCTATGGACCGCTTGCGCACCACCGGCGATGCCCATGGCCGCTGCATGATCGCCGAGGTAATGGGCCGACATGTGGGCTGGATCGCCCTGCACTCGGGCATGGCAGCCGGGGCGCACGCCATCCTCATCCCCGAGCAGAAGACGTCGATGGATCAGATCATCGAATGGGTGACCAGCGCCAGCGACCGCGGTCGCGCGCCGCTCGTGGTCGTGTCTGAGGGATTCTTGCTCGACACGATGGATGACACTCACCACGAGCGCGGGCTCGACGCCTTCGGCCGACCCCGGCTCGGCGGCATCGGCGAAATGCTCGCCCCCATGATCGAGGAGCGCACAGGAATCGAGACCAGGGCAACGACCCTCGGCCACATTCAGCGCGGCGGCACCCCCACCTCCTACGACCGTGTGCTCGCCACCCGGCTGGGCATGTCGGTGCTCGAACTCGCGCGCACCAAGCAGTGGGGAAAGATGGTGGCCCTGAGGGGAACCGACATCATCACCGTTCCGTTCGAGGATGCCCTCGGCCAGCTCAAGACAGTGCCGCAGCACCGCTACGACGAGGCCCGGGTGCTGTTCGGGTAGTCCTTTCAGCGGGGTGCCGCTAGCCTTGAGAGCGAAATGCTGCTCACTATGCTCAAGGCCAAGGTCCACCGCGCGACCGTCACCCAGGCCGACCTCCACTACGTCGGATCCGTAACGGTCGACAGCCTGCTGCTTGAGGCATCCGGAATTCTGCCCGGCGAGCAGGTCTCCATCGTCGACGTGACCAACGGCGCTCGGCTCGAGACCTACACAATTGCGGGCGAACCCGGCAGCGGCGTGATCTCGATCAATGGGGCTGCGGCGCACCTCGTGCACCCCGGTGACATCGTCATCCTCATCGCCTATGCGCAGATGACCCCCGACGAGGCGCGCGAGTTCGAGCCGTCGATCGTGCACGTGGATGCCGACAACCGCATTGTGCACCTGGGCACCGACCCGGCCGACGCCACCGGCACATCCGGCGAGCGCCCTCCTCTCGCTCTCTAGCCACGCGCGGCGACCCCTGGTCGCGGCACGGCACACCCGGTTAGGGTGATTCCCATGCGTGCCCTGTGGACTTCTCAGACCAACGATGCCATCACCACCGAGCTCACGGAGCTCGACGACTCCGTGCTGCACGATGATGAGCGAGCGCCCGGCGATGTGATCGTCGACATCGAGTATTCGGGCATCAACTACAAGGACGGCCTGGCGATCATGGGCAGGCCAGGGGTGATCCGCGAATACCCGCTCATCCCGGGAATCGACCTCGTCGGCACCATCGCCTCCATTGACACCAGCGGCACGGATACTGCGGATGCTGCGCCCAGATTCGCGGTCGGCGACCCCGTCGTTGTCACCGGCTGGGGCATCGGCGAGAGCTTTCACGGCGGGCTAGCGGAACGCGCGCGCGTCAAGTCGGAGTGGCTCGTCCCCCTGCCCAGCACCATTAGCGCAGCCCGCGCCGCCGCTATCGGCACCGCGGGGTTCACCGCCATGCTGGCAGTGCTTGCCCTTGAGAGGTCGGGCGCGCTCGAGGCAGAGGGCCCGGTATTGGTTACCGGCGCAGCCGGCGGTGTGGGATCAATCGCAACGCTCCTGCTGTCGCGGCTCGGCCACAGCGTCACTGCCTCGACCGGTCGGCCGGAGCAGGCGGATTACCTTCGTGCTCTCGGCGCCTCGGACATCATCGACCGGTCGGAACTTTCTGCCGCTGGTCGCCCTCTGCAAAAGCAGCGGTGGGCGGCGGCCATCGACGCGGTCGGCGGTGCGACCCTCGCCAATGTGCTCGCGCAGACCAACTACGACGGCGCTGTCGCCTCGTGCGGACTCGCTCAGAGCGCCGACCTACCCACAACCGTGATGCCGTTCATCCTTCGGGGCGTCAAGCTCCTCGGCATCAATTCCGTGCTGGCTCCCCTGCCGCTGCGCGAAACGGCGTGGGCGCGATTGGCGCGGGACCTTGACCTCGACGCGCTCGACTCGCTCACCACCACGGTTCCGCTCGAGGCGGCTATCGACGAGGCCGCCCGCATCCTCGAAGGAGGAGTTCGCGGCCGCACCGTGGTCGACGTTCGAGCCTAGTCAGCGCGGGCGGTGTGCCCTACTGCGCGTCAGCCGGGCGCTCGCGCGCATACTCGGCGAGGGCCTCGACCAGCGTTTCCGCTGTGCGGTCGTCTGAGATCACATCGACCGTGAGGCCCGCAGCCCTGGCATCGAATGCCGTGCGCGGCCCGATGCAGGCCACAACCGTGGTCTCGGGCAGGGCTCCGAGCTGCTCGGTAACCTCGCGGGCCACAATTCCCGAGCTGATCAGGATGGCGCTGATGCGGCCGGAGGCGACATCAGCCTTGACCCGGTCGGCGACGGGAATGCCGATGACGCGATGCGAAACGACAAAGTCGACATCGAGGTCTAATTCGCCGAGACCCTCTAGCCCGTGCGAGCCGATATCTCCGGCCAGGGGAACCAGAGCGGTTCCGCCGCGGGCATCCTCTGGCCACTCACGCAGAAGTCCGCGCGGAGAGTTGTCGAGGCTCGGCACGAAGTCCACCTCGTAGCCGGCGAGGGTGAGTGCCGCGCGAGCCGTTTCTCCAACGCAGGCGATGCTGGTGCGCGCCGGCACCTGCACTCCCCGCTGGTTGAGCACGTCAACCGACGTCGCGCTGCTCACGACGAGCCAGTCATAGAAGCCCGCCTCGAGGCGCTCCAGCGCGGTGTCGAGCGGGGCGGTGTCTTCTGGCATGGAGAAGTTGATCATCGGAGCAACAACTGCGGTCGCACCGAAGCTACGAAGCGTTGCGGCGACGTTCTCGCCGTAGGCGCCGCCGCGGGGCACGAGCACGCGCCAACCGGTCAACGGCTTTGCCGGGCGAAGGGGGGTCATATCCCCATCCTGCCCCTCCGCGCGCCCGTGTCCAAACCGAAGGCCCCGGGGCGGGGCGGACCCCGCCGGGGGCGGCACGGG
>NZ_JBACFR010000122.1:0-2348 GCF_056262345.1 Homoserinimonas sp. | reverse complement strand
GAACCGCTCGATGTCGTTGCCCTTGTAGGTGGAGCCATCGCCCCAGATGTCGACGCCGTCTTCTTTCATGGCGCGCACGAGCATGGTGCCCGTGACGGCACGGCCGAGGGGAGTCGTGTTGAAGTAGGTCTTTCCCCCGCTGCGGATGTGGAATGCGCCACACTGCAGGGCGACAAGGCCCTCCTCGACGAGCGGTGCGCGGCAGTCGATGAGGCGCGCGATCTCGGCGCCGTACTCCTTGGCGCGGTCCGGAACACCCTCGATGTCGGGCTCATCGGGCTGGCCGATGTCGGCGGTATAGGTGCACGGGATGGCGCCCTTGTCGCGCATCCAGGCAACAGCTACCGAGGTGTCAAGACCGCCCGAGAAGGCGATACCGACGCGCTCGCCGACGGGCAGGCTTGTGAGAACTTTCGACATGGTCTCAATGGTACGGGGTTCCCGGGCGACGATTGGCGGTCGGCCTGTGTACGCCCGTTCTCTGAGCCGCGGTGACGGCCTGCGGGGTAGCTTGGCAGGCATGCGTGCAATCGTCGTTACATCCACCGAGGGTGCGGGCACCCTGCAGGTAACCGAGGTCGATGCCCCCTCTATTGAACCCGGCCAGGTTCGCATCCGGGTCGCGGCCGCCGGAATCAACCGGGCCGATATCAGCCAACGCCAGGGCAACTACCCGTCACCTCCCGGGGCGCCGGACTGGCCGGGCCTCGAAGTATCGGGCGTTGTCACAGAGGCGGTGGGAGCCGTGCGCGACTTCGCCGTCGGTGATCGCGTGTGCGCACTGCTCGCCGGTGGCGGTTATTCCGAGGAGGTTGTGGTGGATGCGGGCCTCGTGCTGGCCGTGCCCGACACTCTTGAGCTGACGGATGCCGCGGCGCTGCCAGAAGCGCTGGCCACGGTGTGGTCGAACGTCGTGATGAGTGCTGAGCTTGCGGCCGGGGAGACCCTTCTGGTGCACGGCGGCGGCAGTGGGATCGGCACGATGGCCATCCAACTCGCGAAGCTGCTGGGGGCCAGGGTTGCCGTGACGGCGGGTTCGTCGGAGAAGCTCGCGCTGTGCGCCGAGTTGGGTGCCGACCTGCTCATCAACTATCGGGACGACGACTTCGTTGAGCGGATCACGACGGAGTGGGGCGGCGCCGATGTGATCCTCGACATCATGGGCGGCTCCTATATGTCCCGCAACATCGATGCCCTCTCGATGGACGGTCGCATCATGGTTATCGCGAATCAGAGCGGAGAGAACGCCGATTTCAACCCGTTTCGCCTCATGCGCAAACGCGGTCGAATCTGGGGCACGACCCTACGAACGCGGCCTCTCTCCCAGAAGATAGCGATCATGGATGATCTGCGAGCGCGCGCATGGCCGTGGGCCAGCTCGGGCCAGCTGATTCCGGTCGTCGACAGCCGATTCTCGTTCGACGACGTCGCCGAAGCCCATGCCCGCCTGGAGTCGTCCGCCCATTCGGGCAAGATCCTGCTCGTCCCTTAGCGGCAGGTGCGTGCGCTGCCGCATGAGCGCGCCGCGCTCTGGGCGAGGAAGCAGCACAGGCGCGGTAACGTCGAGGGGTGAACGCAGCAAACCCCACCCACGAGTTTTCGACCAACGGCGTCGGGCCGTGGCAGGGTGAGTGGCCCACGGAGCCGCACTACGACCCTGAGCTGCTCAAGCACGGCGACACCCGCAATGTGATCGACCGCTACCGCTACTGGAGTATGGCGGCGATCGTGGCCGACCTCGATGAGCATCGGCATCCGTTCCACGTTGCCATCGAGAACTGGCAGCACGACATGAACATCGGGTCGATCGTGCGCAGCGCCAACGCGTTTGCCGCCGACACCGTGCACATCATCGGCCGCCGCCGGTGGAACAAGCGCGGTGCCATGGTCACCGACCGTTACCAGCACGTCGTTCATCACCCGGATGTCGCGGCATTCGTGGAGTGGGCGCGCACCGACGGCATGCCGATCATCGCGATCGACAACGTTCCCGGCAGTGTGATTATCGAGACGTTCGACCTGCCGGAGCGCTGCGTTCTTCTCTTCGGCCAGGAGGGTCCCGGCCTGTCGCCCGAGGCAATCGAGGCGGCGGATGCTGTGGTCGAGATTTCGCAGTTCGGCTCGACCCGGTCGATCAACGCGTCGGCGGCTGCGGCGGTCGCGATGCACGCGTGGGTGATGCAGCACGTGTCGTTCGCGCGCTGAGTCTGCTCTGCCTGTCACTCCCCGCTGCCGGAGGCATTCACCGTTGCCGGAGGCATTCGCCGCTGCCGGAGGCATTCCCCGAGACTGCGCAGATCGTCCCCTAAGGCAGCGTTTTTCAGCAATTCGTGCAGTCTCAGCGGGCT
>NZ_JBACFR010000121.1:0-4874 GCF_056262345.1 Homoserinimonas sp. | reverse complement strand
GCCACTCGGGGGTCGTCGACAGCGACCGTGTCGTCGAGCGCCTCCTCGGCGGCATCAACGCGGTCGGATGCCTCTCGCAGACTCGGATGGGTGGCTAGGGCGATGTAACGGGTGGCGTTGACGGCCGCGCCGAGCGGGCTGAATATCCGCTCCATGACCAGCAGGTTATCCAGGTCCGCCTGGCGTAGGGAGCCTCCCGGCAGATCCTCGAGGCGGCTGGCGACGAAATCGGAGAGCAGGCCCATCCTGCTTCCTTGCTTGCGCATGCGCTGCACGGCCGCCCGCTGCCGCCGCAGCTCTGCTTCCTGGGTGGCGAGCGTTCTCTCCAGCCGTTCCAGGATGCCCGCGACATCCCGGTCGCTGTCGGCACCGGCAGTCGCTGTGTCAGCAAAGGCATCACGGATGTCCTCCAGGGCGATGCCCGCGTCGGCCATCTTGCGGATCCACAGCAGCCGGATCATCTCTTCGTAGCCGTAAAGGCGGCGGCCGTCGCTTCCCCGTTCTGGCTCGGCGAGCAGCCCGATCTGGTGATAGTGACGGATCGCCCGCGGTGTCGTGCCCACGAACGATGCCGCGTGACCGATCTTGACTCGGCGCGGCGGAACGAAGGACGAAAACATGAGCGGGGCCTTCCTGAGGGGGCGGGATGTGAGTCCACCTGATCACATAACGCTACGGGAGGTGCAACTCGAGGCACGTACCGGGGTGAGTGCTGGATGCTTCCCACCCTTGCCCCGCGCCCACCGTCGCGGTCTAATGGATGGCCAGAAGAACCGACTCAACCTTCGACTCGAGGCACAGTGAGCACACTGCACACCTTGGACGCGCACGTGGCGCGCGGCACGGCACCGGGCATCGTCGTGACCGCTGGCTCCGTGGACGGCCCCGTCGAGACCTTCGCCGCAGGAGACCTCGCCGCAGACGCCATCGTGCGCATCCAGTCGATGACCAAGCCGATTCTGGCGGTCGCGACCCTGCAACTCGTGCAGGCCGTCCGCCTGACCCTGGATGACCCGGTCGACACGTGGCTGCCCGAACTTGCGGATCGCCGCGTGCTGCGCACGCCGGAGTCGCCGCTATCCGACACCGTGGCTGCGAAGCCGATCACCGTGCGTCACCTGCTAACAAACACGTCGGGATACGGGGCAACCACCGCACCGTCGCCCCTCCAGGATGCGATGCGGGAGAACCGCACCGACGCGGGTGCGGAACCGGTAGCGATGGGGGCGCAGGACTGGTTGGATGCCATGGCGTCGCTGCCTCTGATGTTCCAGCCGGGCACCGGGTGGCGCTACCATCACTCGTTCGGCATCCTGGGGATCCTTCTCTCCCGCGTCGTCGAGGCGCCATTGGGCGACCACCTGCGCCAGAGTCTGTTCGACCCGCTCGGCATGGTTGACACGGGCCACGTGGTTCCGCGTGAGAAAGCCCACCGGCTGCCCGCTGCCTACCGGCATGACCCGCAGCGCGGCCTCGTTGAGGTGGAGCCCGCTGGTGCCGGGTTCTATGTTGAGCCGGCGCCCTTCGACCTCAGCCACGCTGAACTGGTGTCGACGGCAGCCGACTATGCAGAGTTCACCCTCATGCTTGCCTCAGGCGGCCGGCACCGCGGGCGCCCCTTCCTCGATCCGGAACTTGTCGAGCAGCTGCGAACCGACCAGGTGCCCGCCGCGATCAAGACGCCGGACAGCTTCTTTTTTCCCGGATTCTGGAACGGCACAGGGTGGGGCCTCGGCGTCGCAGTAGAGACCGAGGGTGAGCATGCCGGGCGCTATGGCTGGTCAGGAGGTCAGGGCACGGACTTCTTCATCAACCCAGACGGATCGTTCCGAATCCTTGTGACTCAGGTCGAGATGGGTCCACAGATCATGGAGCTATTCGGCGATCTGCAGTGAGGGAGTGCGCCGCTGCCGCGGTCGCATGCCCGGGTTCCTGTATATTGGCGGGGTGCAGGCGGACAAGTAAGTGATTAAACGCAGTTGGATGATTACCGTCGGCATTGTGCTGACGCTGGTGTTGCTGCACTCACCGGTGTCCCGCCCCTCCATAGCGGAAGCGACCCCCGCGACGACTGTCCTTCTGGATATCAACCCTCGAAGCGCGGCGGTCGGTAATGAGGTGGAGGTATGGGCTCGGGCTGTGTCGGGGCCCGACCTTCTGGATGGCACCTTCGACGTCTATCGTTCTGACGCGCACGGTGTACCCCAAGGGGACCCGCTGCTTAGCGATCTAGAGACCAGCGGCGGGCACGTGATCGTGAGGTACCTGCTCCCGCCGTCTCTTCTGGGGGCACAGCACATTGTGGTGAAGTTCACCCCGCTGCCATCGGGCGCCGCGACCTGGAGCGCACCTGTGGCGCTCACCGTGACCAAGCCCGCAACAGTGACGGTGACCGCCCGGGCGCGATCGCCGTTCGGAACCACCCTGGCGATATCGGCGTGTGTGACCTCGGCATACGGGGATCCGGCGGGTGTGCTCACCCTCTCAGTGAACGAAAACATCAACTTTGAGCGCGTCACTGCGAACGCCGCCCTGGATGCGGACGGGTGCGCAGAGTTCGCTCTTGATGTTTCTGCACTCGGCCTCGGCGCCCTCGATATCTCGGCGCACTTCGGCGGTGATGAGTCGTGGGGTTTCGCAAGCGCCAACCGTGCGGTCGTGATCCTGGAAACCCGGCCCACCACGGTCACGGCGTCGGCCGCGCCAGCGACGCTCTTGAGTGGAGAGTCGACGGCCCTCACGGCGGCGGTCACCGCGACAAACCTCGCCGGGAACCCCGCCGTGGTGCCGGGCACGTTCCGTTGGTACAGAGCCACCGACACCGGTCAGAAATCTGGAACCGCCTTGCACGAACAGTCTTCTGTGACCGGGCAGCAAGTATGGGCGGCCTACACTCCGGAAACCTTCGGCGAGACGGCCCTGGTGGTTGAGTTTGTGCCCGACAACTCACACGGGAATGCTTGGTACCTGCCCAGCACGAGCGGCGTCGTGGGCGTCACCCTGGAGCGAGCAGCGTCGAGGACGACGGTCAGCGTTTCCCCCAGTGGCGAGCTCACCGCACCACTCACGCTGACCGCACAGGTCACCTCGACAAGCGCGGTCGCGGACGGGGGCCTCGTGACCTTCACTGCAGCCGGCGGCCCGACCTTGACAGCGACCCTCACCGGCGGGCGAGCCACCGCCCAGGTGCCATCGACCATTGCAGACGGCACCTATCACTACGTCGCCCAGTATCGAGGATCCGCCACGGTCGACACATCGACGAGCGCACCCGCGTCATTCTCGCTTCACCGAAACCCAGCGGTCGGCGGCCAAGCACCTGGAGATAGCGTCGTGATCGAAACGAAAGCGCAGTTGCAGCAGGGTGCTTCGCAGCTCGTCACCGTCGAAGGTCTCGCCCCCGGTGAGACCGTGCACTTCTACCTCTATTCGACGCCGCGCTATCTCGGGATGGCGACTGCGGATTCCCACGGGATTGCGCGCCTCGTATTCACCGTTCCCGCGTCTCTTGAACCGGGACGCCATCGCGTTGAGGTGCGCTCGATGTCAGGGGTGCGGTCGGTCTGGGTCAACCTCGACGACCCCAACGCGTCACTCGCGCAAGCGAGGCTGGCGGCGACGGGCATCGGTGACGACTATCTCGTGGAGACGCTCGCGCTGGGGGGCTCGCTGGTGACGTTAGGGGCGATCCTCGCCCTGCGTCGGCGAATTGGGCTCAGCAACGCGTAGCATCCCGAATCGGCGCCGCCACGGGTGAACCCGAGAGGCGGGGCGCTTTTGTGAGCGGTGAGGCGCGCGCGAGAGAATAGGGGCAGAGAGGGGTCCCCATGCGCAGTGTGTCTCGCCGCGGATTGGCGCTATCGATCGCGCTCGCCGCTGTCGCAGGCTATGTCGACGCCATCGGCTTCTTGGGAACGGGCGGGCTTTTCGTCTCGTTCATGAGCGGCAACTCGACGCAGGCCGCGGTCGGCCTTGTCGAGGGCGCGTTCGGTTTCGCGCTGCTCGGACTGAGTCTCGTGGGCGCCTTCGTGCTGGGGGTTATCGCCGGCGCGCTTCTGAATGCACTCCGCGCTCACCACCCGCAATCACTCATCCTCTGGTTGGCGGCCGGAGGGCTGCTCGTCTCCACGCTGTGGGGGCTGACCCCGTGGGCGTCGCCGTGGCGTTTCGTGGTCGTCGCGGCGGCCATGGGCATCCTCAACACGCTGTTTCTCGCTGAAGGTCGGGCGCGTATCGCCGTCACCTATGCGACCGGCACCCTGGTGAGCCTCGGCATCGGGATTGCGGATGCGATTACTGGCCGTGCATCGGGTGCCGCTTGGCGTAGGCCGCTCATGCTGTGGGGTGCCCTCGCGCTGGGCGGTGGATTCGGTGCTCTCGGCTTCGTCATGCTGGGCGATGTCGCGTCTCTGGCCGCGGTGGTCGCACTCGCGGGGCTTGCCGTTGTTGTGTGGTGGCGCTACCGACCCACGGTCGCGGGGCGACCCTAGCTGGCGGCGCGGATCGGCTCGAGCTGCGTCTCTGCGGCCCACCGGGCAGCGTCAGCGATATCCCGACCCTGCAGGCCAGTCTCTCGCCGCATGGTCACCCATGTCGCTGAAGAATCTAGGTGGCACAGCGCGGCGACGAGGAGACGTCGCTCGGGTTCGCCCAGCGACGGCACCTCGGCGCGCAGGAGAGCATCGAAGCGATCCCGCTGCGGCGCAGGCTCGGAGCCGTTGACACCCCGCATCGCTGTTTCGGCCACGACGTGTGCAAGTTCCGGGCGGCGGTCGTAAGCCTCCATCGCCTCATGGATCGCGAGGGGCACGTCAAAGATGGAGTCCGACTCCTGCCGGGTGAAAATGGTGCGCTCGATCCACGCCGAGGTCGCC
>NZ_JBACFR010000120.1:0-4543 GCF_056262345.1 Homoserinimonas sp. | reverse complement strand
CCCTCGATGAGCACGGGGATGATCTGTGAGCGGCGGTCTCGTCGCCCTGCTGGACGATGTCGCGGCCCTGGCCCGCATCGCGGCCGCCTCCCTGGATGACGTCGCCGCCGGAGCCGCCAAGGCCGGGGTCAAGGCTGCGGGCGTGGTAATCGACGATGCCGCTGTCACCCCACAATATGTGTCGGGGGCGCAGCCGTCTCGCGAGTTGCCGATGATCAAACGGATCTTCTGGGGGTCGCTCAGAAATAAGCTGCTGATCATCCTGCCGGCGCTGCTGCTCATCAGTGCCTTCATCCCGACGGTGATTCCGTTCATCCTCATGCTGGGCGGCACCTATCTCTGCTACGAGGGAGCGGAGAAGGTGTGGCACAAGCTTCGCGGTCACTCCGAGGCGAAAGCTCCGGCAGTTGAGCGGGGTCCCGAGGCGGAGGCGAAGGTCACCAAGGGCGCCATCACGACCGACTTCATCCTCTCCTGCGAGATCATGGTGATCTCGATGAACGAGGTGGCCGAGGAGTCTCTGTGGCTTCGAGCGGTCATTCTGGTCGTCGTCGCGTTCGCGATCACGATCCTCGTCTACGGTGCTGTCGCCCTCATCGTCAAGATGGACGACATCGGCCTGCACCTGACCACCAAAGAGTCAGCGGGTTCGCAGCGTCTTGGCGCGCTGCTCGTTAAGGGGATGCCCGCCGTACTGGCCACGATCACTCTTATCGGCACGGTCGCCATGCTGTGGGTCGGCGGTCACATCATGTTGCAGGGGGTCTACGACCTCGGGTGGCATCTGCCGTATGACCTGGTTCATGTCCTCGAGGCGCCGTTCGCGGGGGTCCCGGTTGCCGGCGGCTTCCTCGTCTGGCTCGTGGACACCCTGTGTTCGGCCGTCCTGGGCCTCGTGTGGGGCCTCGTCGCCATGGCCGTCTTGCACCCCCTTCTCGCTGTTCTGCCGTTCGGCAAGAAGGATGACGGGCACGAGGAAGGCGCTGTGCGCGCAGCGGTCGGCGGGTACCGGCCGACACAACCGGACGTCGATTCCCACTCCTAGCCCGCGCCTTCGTGGGATGGCGTGAACCGATTCCGACTGCCCTCCTGGGCACATCGCCGTTGGGTGTCATCGTTCACGCCCCCGCCCCGCTATCCCCGCGAACAGCGCGCTGATCAGGGGGATCCCGGAGCCGATGATTAACACCCAGCCGAGCACTTGCTCGCTCTGCTTGAGGTAGATTCCGCCGAGAAGCAGGCCGGCAAAGATGATCGCCGAAAGCACCCTCCGCGCAAGGTTCTCGAATGATCGGATTCGGCGGTCTAGCCCCGGAGTCCTCACAGCGAGCTCGCCGCGCTGTATCAGCGTGCTGAGGTCATGCAGCTGCCCCGGAAGGCGCGCAATATCGCCCGCTGTCGTGAGAATTTGCTGAACCAGGGCGCGCACCGCAGCTCCGCTCTCTTGTTGGGTGAGCCGCGCCGCGTACGGCTCGATCGCCGTCCAGATGTTGAATGACGGGTTGAGCGCCGTGCACACCCCCGACGTCAGTGAGACTGCGCGGATGATCAGCAGGAGGTCCTCGGGAAGCTGAAACGGCATGCTTCGCATTGTCCGACCGAACTTGTCACCGAAATCCTTGAACTCACTGGGGTCGATATTCTGCAGTTCGGCAAAGCCCATGCCGCCGAACCGGTCGAAGAGCTCGCCCAGTGCCTGCTCGAGCGGCGCACTTTCCGCGCTGGGCAACAACATTCCCATGGCGCGGATGCTAGAGACCAGACCCGAGGCGTCGCGGGCTGCGACCGCAATGACGAGGCTCCGCAAACCTTGTCTAAGGGATTCGGGAACTTCACCCATCATGCCGAAGTCCACAAAGGTGAGCGCCCAGTCGGAGTCGGGTCCGGCCTCCGGCGTCACGAAAATGTTGCCCGGGTGGGGGTCTGCATGGAAGAACCCGTAAGTGAAGATTTGGTCGAACATGGCGCTCGACAGCCCCTCAGCGACCGCCGCCGGGTCGATCCCCAATGCCCGAAGACTCTCCCGGTCACTGATCTTGATCGCCGTGACGTCGGAGAGTGTCAGCACACGTCGTGTGGTCCGCTCCCACACCACGGTCGGCGCCAGCACGGTGGGGTTATCAGCAAAGTTGTCCGCGAAACGTTCGGCATTTACGCCTTCGTGAAGGTAGTCGATCTCCTCCATGCTGACTGAGGCGAACTCCCTCAACAGTGCGGGCAGGTCGACTCGTCGCGAAACGAACGTGACGCGGTTCAGCCAGCCCGCGATTTTCTCCAGCGCGGCAAGGTCGACAGTCACAATCGCGTCGATTCCCGGGCGCTGGACCTTCACGACGACGTGCTCGAAACCCACTAGCTCCGCGTCCGCGGGTGCCAGTTTCGCCCGGTGCACCTGGCCCAGGGACGCCGCAGCCAGCGGTGACGGATCGAAGAACGAGTATGCCCGCTCCAGCGGCACTCCGAGATCGGCTTGTGCGAGTTCGCGAACGTCGTCAAAAGGGGCAGCTGGCACCTCGTCCTGAAGCCCTTCAAGCTCGCTCGTAATCTCAGGCGGCAAGACGTCGAGCCTTGACGACATGAACTGCCCGACCTTGATCATCAGACCTCCGAGTTCCACGGCCAGAGCCTGAAAATGTCGGGCGATTCCGCTCACTCTCCGCGCACGAGTTCGACGCGATATCCGCGCCAACCCGATGCGAGGCAGCAACACCTCGAACCACCACTCCTGCAGGATGTAGCGGGAGGCGAACCGCATAATTTTGCGATATCGGGCGCGGAGGTGTCGGTCCGTGGCCATCAGGTCTCCCTCACATCACCGCGGGGGCGAGTGTCGGTCATTCCCGGGCGAGGATCGCGTAGATCTTGCGGCGGGCCTCATCGATGACCGTGACCGCCTCCTGAGCCTGCTCGTTGGTACCTCCGCGTGCAACCTGCACCACGGCGTGGGCGAGGTTCGCGGCAGCTTTCGGCAACACCTTGGAGCGGGTGCCGTCACTAGCGGTGGTCGCTTCCCAGGGTGCGCGCCGAGCGGTCGAGGCTTCACCCCTTCCGCTCTCAGTGAGCGAGTATGTCTTTCGACCGTCGGACTCTTCGGACTGGATGAGACCTTCATCCGAGAGCAGCTGAAGGGTCGGGTAGACCGATCCCGGGCTGGGTTTCCAGCTACCGTTGCTGCGCTTCTCAATCTCGCGAATGATCTGGTATCCATGCATCGGTCCTTCTGCGAGGAGGGCCAGGATGCCGGCGCGAACATCGCCGCGGCCCATCCGAGGTGCGACTCTCCGCTCAAACTCGGAGTGCAGATTCTCTACCGTTTCCCACAGGCCGAAGCCCGGTTCGTTTGCGCTGTTCATTGCTGAACCTTCTCCCAGAGATGGGTCCACCATTGGACCCTGCCTATTCCTAACGATACGTCGCTAACTCACCAGGCGATAGGCATGCTTTTGGCTTCACGGTGCCGGAACGAATCCCGGCCCTGGATAGAGGAAGACCGGCTCCTCGCCGCGAGCTTGAGCCAGCGTGACAGCCGCTCTGTTTGGGCCGTTGGGTTCGGTGCGCTCGACGATGACACCGGTGTTGTCCGGGGCATAAAAGTCTTCATCGAACGGGCGGAGCCCCAGTAGTGCGCACATCTGCACGAGATGCTCGTGGGTGAACTTATCCGGGTCACGCTTGGCGTCAGGATCCCACACACTGCCCATGGGAAAGTTTCTACCTCCACCATCGAATTCCCACCTGTTGGAATCGGCAACCCGCACACCCAACGTGTATCCGACCGGGGCTGCGTTGGGCACGATCTCGTACATCTCGATTTTCCGCTGACCATACATTTCGGGGAGACCGGGGGAGTTCATCGTGTGGGGAAAATCTGAAACACTCACGGAGCGGATGCCGCCTTGGGCAAACCACATCATGGGCGAATGCGGATCCTGCCCCCTCCAACTCGTGTCGAACACGGCAGTCCACTGCGGGTCAGCGGTCTGCACGAATAGCTCCCGGCGTGGCTCCCCAGTATCCAAGGGGAGCAGTCTGGAGAGAAGCGCGCCCAGATCATCAGCCACGACAGTGCGCTGCCGCAACGGCGATCCGTACTCGCGACGCACATACTGGCCGCGCACCCCATTGATGAGCTCGGCCACTGCCCGCTCCCGCGGGGCATTGACGAAGAGCACGCACCCAGTCACCGGCAGCCACCGACCACCAAGCAATAACTCATCGATGTACTTCGCCCAAGATCGTACGGCCATCATTCATCCCCACCTCTTGACTAGCGGCCACAGCCGGATCCACCATGAGCAAGGCTCACTCGGCAGAATCGATTGTCGAATGATAGCGATAGTCACGAGGTCAGGGGGTGACTCGACAGCTACGCATGTTAACCACTGAAGACTCTAGGGAGTTGCGCTGCCGAGGGCGAACAGTACGCTGCGGTCTGGGCTGAGGTTCGATCCGACAGCACCACTGAAACCAGTGTCGTGAGTGCAAGCAGAGTTGGAATTCGCATGTATGTATCGGTAGGGCCAGGGAACGGCCCGCCGGCGAC
>NZ_JBACFR010000119.1:0-2951 GCF_056262345.1 Homoserinimonas sp. | reverse complement strand
TCGGCGACCGTCAAAAACTTCACATCAGATAGATCGCTTGCCATTGGGCTGTCCTTATGTACGCGCACTTGATACGGGTGTTACTGAAGTGCTGAAACGCTACTTTAGGGGTAGAAGTGACGCATTGTCCACATCTTCAGCGCGATCGAAGCAACGGCACGCCGGACACTCAGAAATTGGCGCGCCAAAGCACGGAAGTACGCGGGCGAAAGCTCGGAAGCACGCGGGCGAGAAGGCGGCTTCTAGTCCTTCTTGAGCTTCTTGCGGATCGGCTCGAACACCTTGCGCTCGACTGCCTCGGAGGCCTCTTCGAAGCGGTGGCGCGTGCCATGCGTGGCGTCAGCCACCGCGCGACCGACGGCAGCGCCAGCGTCGCTGGGGTGCTGCAGGCTTTCGCCAGCACGGCGCAGCGGCGCAGGCATCTGCACTCCAGACCACGCCGCGAACGCACCGGATGCTTCACGCTGTTCGCGTCCGCCGCCGAGAGAGTCCACAGAAAGAAACGGCACAAGCCACTCTTCGACAACATCGAGCGGGCCCGGCTCTAGCCGGTAGTAGCGGTGCTGACCGACCTCACGAACGGCAACAAGGCCGCTGTCGCGCAAAACCTTGAGGTGCTTAGAAACGGTGGGCTGGCTCAGCCCGAGCTTCTCGACCAGCTCTCCGACGCTGATGTCGCCGGTAGCGGATTCCGGCGCAAGGTAGCGCTCGAGCAGAACCTGGAGAAGCTCACGACGCGTCGCATCCGCCACAACGCCAAAAATGTCGGTCATGGCAACAGGCTACTGGCCACCGCCGGGGAGTACCATGGCTAGCTGTCGCCGGGTCACGGCCAAAGTCGGAAATGACGGGGGGCACATGCGCACCAAACCCGTGTCGCGCACCACGGTTGCATCCCGGTTCCGCGATGCCGTCGACGAATTCGCCACGGTCTCTCCCGCGCGCTTCGCGATCGGCATCTTTACCGCGCTGATCTTCATTCTCACTCTCGTGCTGTCGCTTCCCATCGCGCACGCCGAGGGTCAACAGACTTCTGCTGCCGATGCCCTGTTTACGGCGGTTTCGGTGATCTGTGTCACGGGGCTCTCTGTTGTCGACATGGCCACGCACTGGAGCCTCTTTGGCAACGTGGCGATCCTGGTCGGGCTGCAGGTGGGCGGCATCGGCGTGCTCACACTGGCGAGCATCATGGGCCTCGTCGTCTCCCGCCGCCTGGGCCTGCGCACCCGCCTCATGGCCGCGAGCGATTCGAACCCGTCGCGCATCCACCATGGCCCGGTCTCTGAGTCGCAGGCGATTCGCCTCGGCGAGATCGGCGGGCTGCTCGCCACCGTCGCCCTCAGCGCTCTCGTGATCGAAGTCGGCGTTGCCATCGCCATCTTCCCCAGCCTGCTCGTGGCAGGCTTCGACACGTGGACGGCAGCCTGGCAGTCGTTCTACTACGCGGCTTCGGCCTTCACCAACACGGGCTTCACTCCCAATGCCGAGGGGCTCGAACTCTTCACGGCAGACCCGTGGATGCTCACGGTGCTGGCAATTGCCGTCTTCTTGGGCAGCGTCGGTTTTCCCGTGATCTTTGCCCTCACTAGGGGCTGGCGCACCCCGCGTCGGTGGCCCGTTCACGTCAAGCTCACCTTGTTCACGACGGTTGCCCTCATCATTTTGGGCGCGCTGGCCATTGCCTTGCTCGAGTGGAGCAACCCACAGACGCTCGGATCCGATCCACCGGGCAGCAGGCCTCTGACGGCGGGCTTCATGTCCGTTATGACGAGGTCGGGTGGTTTCGCGACGATCGATCTCGCCGAGGCAAACGGCTCCACCCTTCTCGTTATGGACATGCTGATGTTCGTGGGCGGAGGCTCCGCCTCGACCGCTGGCGGCATCAAGGTCACGACGCTGGCCGTGCTGTTTCTCGCCGCCTTCGCCGAGGCGCGCGGTGACGAAGACATGCAGGTTTTCGACCGCCGCATCCCCACGGATGTTCTCCGACTTGCCGTGAGCGTCGTGCTGTGGGGCGCGACAATCGTGGCGGCCGCCTCGATCTTCTTGCTCCAGCTGACCAAAGCCCCGCTCGACTTTGTGTTGTTCGACGTAATCTCGGCGTTTGCGACCTGTGGTCTTTCGACCGGGCTCACAGAAACTCTGCCCGATGCGGGCAAATATGTTCTGTCCGCGACGATGTGGGCAGGGCGCGTTGGTACAGTGACGTTGGCTGCGGCTCTTGCCGCAACCCAGCGCCGCCAACTGTTTAGGCGAGCGGAAGAGAGGCCCATCGTTGGTTGATCGCATCCCCCACGATGCCCCCGTGCTCATCATCGGGCTCGGACGATTTGGTGCGGCAACCGCCGGCCAGCTCGACAGGCTCGACCGCGAAGTGCTCGCGGTCGACGAGAGTGCCGCCCTCGTGCAGAAGTGGTCAGAGCGCGTCACTCACACGGTGCAGGCAGATGCCCGAAACATCGACGCGCTGCGGCAGATCGGCGCCCAGGACTTCTCTGTGGCCGTCGTGGCCGTTGGTTCATCCATCGAGGCCAGCGTGCTCATCACCGCGAACCTCGTCGACCTCAAGATCCCGCAGATCTGGGCCAAGGCGATCAGCCAGTCGCATGGCAAGATCCTGGCTCGCATCGGGGCGAATCACGTGATTTACCCTGAGGCAGAAGCCGGCGAGCGCGTGGCCCACCTCGTATCGGGCCGCATGCTCGACTTCATCGAATTCGATGACGACTTCGCGATCGTCAAGATGTATCCGCCCAAGACGTTGCGCGGCCAGACTCTCGGCGAATCCCAGATTCGCAAGAAGTTCGGCCTCACGGTCGTCGGGGTCAAATCGCCCGGCAAAGAGTTCACCTATGCAACGGCCGAGACGCTCATCTCCAACCACGACCTCATCATCGTGAGCGGCAACGCCGCAGACATCGAGCGCTTCGCCGCCACGTCCTAGGCGCCGA
>NZ_JBACFR010000118.1:0-12587 GCF_056262345.1 Homoserinimonas sp. | reverse complement strand
CCACGACGGAGAGGGCGAAGCCGAGGAAGATCGCCGTGTAGCGGGTGATCGTGGCATTGGTCTCGTCGAGACGTTGGCCGATCACCAGGGTTGCAACATTGCCCGTATCCACGTTCTCCACGGGGAAGGCGACAACGCGGGTCTGGCTTGTGTGGGTCGCGTTCTGCAGCGTGACGGCGCCCTCAAGCTGGATGACCGTCGGCAGCGTGAGCTCGCTGAGCACGGGTCGAAGGTGCGCTTCGTCTTTGTCGAGGTTGTCCTCGATGAGCTTGCCGGAGTAGTCCACCAGCGCCATGTAAAACGGCGAGGGGCCGAGTGAACCGGATGAGATGGAGTCGGTATCGAGATCGATCTGCCACGCGGTGATATCGGCCGCCGCGGACTTGATGTTGTCGTCGACGCGGTCGAGAAGATAGGTGCGGAGCACCGACATGGTGCCGACCCCCGCAACGAGCAGACCTGCCGTCACGATGAATACGGTGACCCCGGTGATCTTGGTTCGAAGGGAGATCGAATCCCACCACTCGAGGGGCCTAGATGCCGTCTTCATGCTTGTATCACCACGTCAGGTTACGTGCTCGGGCTGAGCGCAACATCCGCACCCCCTGGGCGCAGTGTCAGGATTTGTCGACCTTGAGCATGTAACCGAATCCGCGCTTGGTTTGAATCATGGGTTCGTCGGAGTACTGGTCCAGTTTGCGCCGCAGGTAGGACACATAGGATTCCACGATTCCGGCATCACCGTTGAAGTCGTACTCCCACACGTGGTCGAGAATCTGCGCCTTGCTGAGCACCCGGTTGGGGTTGAGCATCAGGTATCGCAGCAGCTTGAACTCGGTGGGGCTCAACTCGACCTGGTCGTTGCCGACCGTGACCTCGTGGGTGTCTTGATCCATCGTGAGTTCGCCAGCGCGGATGATCGCGTCTTCTTCGTCTTGCATCGTGCGGCGCAGGATGGCTTTGATGCGGGCGACGATCTCGTCGAGGCTGAACGGCTTGGTGACATAGTCGTCGCCGCCCACCGTGAGGCCCGTGATCTTGTCCTCGGTGTCGTCCTTGGCCGTGAGAAACAGGATGGGGGAGGTGTAGCCGGAGGAGCGCAACCGTTTGGTCACGCCGAAACCGTTCATGTCGGGCAGCATGACGTCGAGGATGATCAGGTCTGGCTCTTCTTCGAGCACGGCCGAGATGGCCTGGGCGCCGTTGCCGACGGCCCGCACGGCAAAGCCTGCGAAGCGAAGGCTCGTGGTGAGCAGGTCGCGGATGTTGGGCTCGTCGTCGACGATCAGAATCTTGGGTCCGTCACTCATGACCCAAGTATCTGAAAGTTGTCTGGATGCGGACTGGGAGTCTCAAAGTCTGCGGCAAGCCCCAGAATGCGGGCGTAGAGTCCGCACGCATGAGCGCGGAAACACTTCTGATCGTGGGAGGCGGGCTCGCGGCCGCTACTGCGGCGGAACAACTGCGAGCGAATGGCTTCGCCGGCACCATCCGCATCATCGCGGCCGAACGGCATCGCCCCTACATCCGCCCGCCGCTCTCGAAGGGGTACCTGCTGGGCACACAGGGCAGGGATGCCGTCGATGCGCAGCCTGCCGAATGGTACGAGGCCAATGGGGTCGAGCTCTTTCTGGGAGCTATCGCCACCTCCGTCGACCCTGCCGGTCACCATGTCGGTCTCGCCGATGGGAGGGTCTTCGACTACGACCGGCTGCTGCTGGCCACGGGGGCGAGTCCTCGCCATCTTGACCTGCCTGGAGCGCAGAGCGTGGGAGTTCACTACCTGCGCACTCTCGACCAGAGCGACGACCTGCGGGCGGCGTTGAGCGAGGGAGGACGAACGGTTGCCGTGGTGGGAGCAGGGTGGATCGGGCTCGAACTAGCCGCCGCCGCCCGGGTCTATGGCAATGAGGTCACGGTGATAGGCCGGGGCGAGGAGCCGTTGCAGGCGGCCATCGGGGTCGAGCTTGGGCGCGTATTCGGGCGAATGCATGAGGAGCGCGGCGTGCGGTTCCGGATGCAGCAAAGCCCTCAGTCGTTCATCGAGCGCGATGGGGCGGTCGCCGCAGTCGTGACCGAATCCGGTGAGGTCGCCGCCGACCTGGTGATCGTGGGTGCCGGGGTCGTGCCCGCAACGGCCTTGGCGGCATCCGCAGGGCTTATCGTGCTCGACGGCATTGTGGTCGACGAGTCACTGCGTTCATCGGACACCGACATATTTGCCGCAGGGGATGTGGCCAATCCGTGGAATGCGGTTCTCGCCCGGCATGCCCGCTCAGAACACTGGGCCAATGCCATCGCGAGCGGCACGGTCGCCGCCAAGACGATGCTCGACATCCCCGCCGCACTCGATGATGTGCCCTACTTCTATACCGATCAGTACGACCTCGGGATGGAGTTCTCGGGCTACTCGTCGCTCGCGCAAACGGCGAGAGTCGTCTACCGCGGCGACGTTGGCGCCCGCGAATTCATCGCGTTCTGGCTGGCCGGCGACCGCGTTGTGGCCGGGATGAACGTGAACGTGTGGGATGTGCACGAGCAGATCGTGGCGCTCGTGCGGACGCTCGAGCCGGTCGACCGGGAGAAGCTTGCTGACCCTTCGCTGCCGCTCGCGAGCCTCGCGGGCTGACGCGCCCCCTCACCGCGCCCATCACGGGGTGCCACTATGGGGGAATGAGCTTTGCCCTTCCCCCGTTGACCACCCCCGTGCGCATGCTTGGCCCCCGAAGTTTCGACTTCTCGCGCCGCGTCGCCGTCATGGCAATCGTCAACCGCACTCCCGATTCGTTTTATGACGAGGGGCGCACCTTCGCCCTAGACGCTGCCGTGGCGGCATCCCTCACGGCGGTAGAGGACGGCGCCGACTGGGTGGACATCGGGGGCGTTCCGTTTGCCCCGGGCGACCCGCTGCCCGCACAGGAGGAGGCCGACAGGGTCGTGCCCGTGATCGAGGCCGTGCGTGCGGCATCCGATGTCATCATCTCTGTCGACACGTTCCATGCGGAGGTTGCCCGCCGCAGCATCGAGGCCGGCGCCAATGTCATCAACGACACGACCGGCATGAGTGACCCCGACTTGGCGAGAGTCGTTGCCGAGAGCAACGCGAGCCTGGTGATCACGCACAGCCTGGCGCAGCCGCGCACCCAGTTCGCCCACCCTCGCTACACCGACGTGGTCAGCGAGGTGACCGGCTACCTTCGACGCAAGGTGCGGGCGGCCATGGATGCGGGCATCCCGGCTCATAGGCTCTTTATCGACCCCGGCCCCGACCTCAACAAGAACACCCTGCATACGCTGGAGATCGTCCGCAGATTTAACGAGATCGCCGCCATCGGGTTGCCGGCTCTCGCGGCCCTGTCGAACAAGGACTTTATTGGCGAGACCCTCGACCTGCCCAAGGCAGAGCGCCTGGAGGGCTCCATCGCGGCGGCTGTCGCGTGCGTTCTGCAGGGGGCCCGCATCGTGCGCGTCCACGAGGTTGCACCCACCGTCGCCGCCGTTCGCATGGCCGAGGCCGTGCTGGGGTTGCGCCAGCCCGCCTACCTCAAGCACAACATGGGTGAGTTCAATGAGTGAGCCAGGGTCGGGATCGATCAGGATGCTGCGGCCGTACGCGTCGCTCGACGACGAGGGCCTCGCCGCCGTCTATGCGGTTCACGACCGCGCGGTTCCCTGGCTGCGCGTCAACTTCATCACCAGCATCGACGGTGCTGCCACCCACGACGGGCTCTCTGGCGGACTCGGCACCCCGGCCGACCGTCGGGTGTTTGACGTGTTGCGCTGGCTCGCCGACGTGATCGTCGTCGGCGCAGGAACCGTGAGAACCGAAGGCTACGGGGCAATCAGCCTCGGGGACGACGCCGTCAGGTGGCGCCGTGAAGCGGGGCTCCCCGACCAGCCGGTTTTTGCGATCGTATCGAACACGCTCAGGCTCGACCCGGCATCCGACATCTTCACCAAGGCTCCGCGCCGACCGCTCATCCTGACCTCCGCCGCGGCCCCCGCTGACCTGCGCTCGGCGCTCGCCGAGGTTGCAGACGTGATCGACTGCGGCGAGAAGACCGTTGATACGAGGATGCTGCGCACCCTGCTGGCGGAGCGTGGGCTCCCGCAGATGCACAGCGAGGGTGGCCCGCACCTTTTTGGCGCGATGATTGCCGACGGCAGCGTCGACGAGATCTGCATCACCGTGAGCCCGCGCCTTGAGGGCGGCATGGCTCGACGCATCGTGGATGGGGGAGTCGTCGCCCCGCGCGGCATGCATTTGGCGCACACCCTCGCGGCGGACGACGGCACTCTGCTGCTGCGCTACGTGCGCGCGGACTCCTAGGCGGGTAGCCCGTCGACAAGGCGAGGTACGCCGAGGGGGTTGGTGTCGCGCAGTGCCTCCGGCAGGAGTTGCTGCGGCATGCCTTGGTAGGCAACGGGCCGAAGGAAGCGCTCTATGGCCGCGGTTCCCACCGAGGTTGAGGAGGGTGCCGTTGTGGCGGGGTAGGGCCCGCCGTGGTGCTGAGCATGAGTGACCGAAACGCCGGTGGGCCACTGGTTCCACAAGACGCGACCCGCGCGCTTGGCGAGCATGCGCACAAGCTCCGGCGCGATCTCATCTCCGTCTTCGCCGACGATGGTGGCCGTGAGCTGGCCGTCCAGCAGGCGAGCGATCTCTAGTAGCTGGTTTTCGTCGTCGTATTCCACGACAAGAGCTGCTGGCCCAAAGACCTCGGTGACGATGGTGTGAGGATCGGCGATGACGGCTTCTGCCCGAGTGGCGAGCACGGTGGGAGCCGGCGGCTGGTCAGACGGCGTGTGTCGCGACGAGACGACGCGGATTTCGGGATGCGCGCTGAGCGCCTCGAGCGTGCCGAGGTAGCCGGAGTGGATGCTCGGGTTGAGCAGGGCTGCGGCTTCGGGCAGCGTTGTCTGCTCAATGAGCTCGGCAATTGCGAAGCCGGACGGCGCAAAGAGAACACCTGGCTTGGTGCAGAACTGGCCCGCCCCCATTGTGAAGGAGGCGATGAACTGCTGAACGATATCTCCGGCGCGGGCCCGTGCGGCTGCGGTGGTCACAAACACGGGGTTGACGCTGCCGAGTTCGCCAAAGAAGGGGATCGGTTCGGGGCGTGCCTGGGCGATGTCGAAGAGTGCGCGGCCGCCAGGAATCGAGCCGGTGAATGCCCCGGCTTTGACCAACGGGTGCTTGAGCGCCGCAATGCCGGCCTCTCGACCAGCGATCAACTGGAACAGACCGGCGGGTGCGCCGGATGCGGCAAGGGCGTCGACGATTACGTCTGCCGTGGCCACCGAGAGGCGCGGGTGCCCCGGGTGCAGTTTGAGAATGACGGAGCAGCCAGCCGCCAGCGCCGAGGCGGTGTCGCCGCCCGCGACCGAGAAGGCGAACGGAAAGTTGCTCGCGGCGAAGACCACGACCGGCCCGAGCGGGGTGAGCATGCGGCGCAGATCGGGCCGGGGTGCGCCCATGGGCCATTCGGCATCCGCGTGGTCGATGCGGGCGCCTAGGTAGTCGCCCCGATTGAGTACCTCGGCAAACAGGCGCAACTGGAACGTTGTGCGGGTGAGCTCGCCGCGCAACCTGCCTTCGGCGAGTGAGGTTTCTTGCATCGCCACGGGCACGAGGTCATCGATGGCACGGTCGAGTGCGTCGGCGACGGCGGTGAGTGAGGTGGCTCGATCTGCCGCGGAGGTGGACGACCAGATATCGGCGGCTGCGTCGGCCCTGGTGACGATGCCGTCGATCGTGGTGACGGGGGTCGCTTCGATCATTGTGTGGTGCTCCTAGCTCGCGGCGGGGTCGCCGCCCCCATGCTAGGTCGCCCCAATCATGATCGTCCAAGCCCTAGAATGCATCGGATGATGCCCTGCGGGTATCAGAGAGGCGGGGCCGTGTTCACCTTCGATCAACTCAAGAGCTTCGTGGTTCTAGCGCAGGAACTCCACTTTGGGCGTGCCGCCGAGGTGCTGAATATGACGCAGCCGCCCTTGAGTCGACAGATTCAGAAGCTCGAAGCTGAACTGGGGTTCCTGCTATTCGATCGAACCAAGAAGAGCGTGAGCCTCACGCAGGCGGGCGTGGCGTTCCGGGACGAAGCAGAGAAGATCCTGCGCATTTCGGAGTCGTCTCGCGAGCTGGCGCGCAAAATTGCCGAGGGTTCTGCAGGGGAGCTGCGTCTCGGCATCACAGCCACTGCGATTATGGGGCTCCTCGGTGAGATTCTTGAGCTCCTGGATGACCGCGCTCCGGGAATTAGCGTGGACGTGCAAGAGATGGTTTCTCAAGACCAGATGGACGCTGTGCTCCGCGGCGCTATCGACGTGGCGTTCTTGAGAGAGCTCTCTGACTCAGCAGAACTGGATTCGTTGCTCGTGCTGAGCGAGCCGCTTCTGGTAGCGATCGGCAGTCGGCATCCGCTCGCGGTGACCTCTCGTTCGGTGAGCGTTACCGATCTTGAGGGTGAGCAGGTACTCACCTATTCGCCCGATCAGGCGCACTATTTCAATGCCCTCGTCGAGAGCGTGCTGAATGGTGTGACGGTCAGGCCAAGTCAGGAGATGACGCAGGTTCACAGCATGCTCGCGCTTGTCGCGGCAAACCGGGGCATCGCGCTGGTTCCCGCATCTGCGGCGAAGATGGGGATGTCGGGGATCGTCTTTCGACCAATTGCGGAGCGCGCCGACTCGTCGGTGCAGCTATATGCCGTCTGGCGCCGCGACAACTTCAATCCTGTGATGCGGGCTGCCCTCGGAGTATTGCGGGATCTCCATGCTCGCGCAGTTCAGTAATGCGCCCAAGGTATCAACCAATGCATAAGTGCAGTTGATCGGGTATTTGTCCGTCCTTACTCTGGTGTTCACCGCGGCACGGTAAAGCCGCGGTCGAACATCTCATCAAAACAAAGGACTCATCAACTGTGACTGCCTACAGCCCGCATGACCTCGCCCAGAAGGTTGGCAGCGGACTCCTCTCGTTCCCGGTGACGGCATTCGCCGACGACCTCAGCTTCGACGAGGCCCGTTACCGGCAGCACGTCTCGTGGATGAGCAGCCACGACGTCGCCGGACTCTTCGCTGCCGGTGGCACCGGCGAGTTCTTCTCGCTCACCAACGACGAGCTCAAGGTCATCGTGCGTTCGGCCGTCGAAGAAGCCGTCGACACCGTGCCCGTCCTCGGCCCGGCCGGTGGCTCCGTGGCCAACGCAATCGCTCAGGTGAAGATCTCTGAGGAGGCCGGAGCCGCAGGCATCCTGCTCTTCCCGCCGTACCTCACCGAGGCCTCGCAGGATGGTCTCTTCGCCTACATCGATGCGGTGTGTAAGAGCACCTCGCTCGGAGTGATCGTCTACAGCCGCGCCAACATGTCCCTCGACGCTGACACGGTCGCTCGTGCCGCAGAAGCCAACCCCAACCTCATCGGGTTCAAGGACGGCGTCGGCAGTCTTGACCAGATGACCAAGATCTATAGCAAGGTCGGCGACCGTCTCATTTACATCGGCGGCCTCCCGACGGCGGAGACCTATGCGCTGCCGTATCTCGAGCTGGGAGTCACCACCTACTCGTCGGCGATGTTCAACTTCGTCCCCGAGTTTGCGTTGCGCTTCTACGCAGCGGTGCGTGCTCGCGACCACGAGTTCGTCTTCACGAACCTCCGCGACTTCGTGCTGCCGTACATCGAGCTGCGGGATCGCAAGCGCGGCTACGCGGTGTCGATCGTCAAGGCTGGTCTCAACGTGACGGGTCGTGAGATCGGCCGCGTTCGTGCTCCGCTCACCGATCTGAACGCAGAAGAGAACGAGGCCCTGCGCGCTCTGATCGCACGCGTGCAGTAACTCGAGCATTGCCTTGCGGTGGTGCGCCGACCCTGAGCGCACCACCGCGCCCCCGAGAATGAACAGGTAACTATGGTCAACAACACAGTGTCGATACCGTCGCTCGCGGCCCACGACCCGCTCGTCGAGCTGCGCGGGGTCAACAAGTTCTACGGCGACAACCAGGTATTGCGCAATATCGACACGATCGTGAATCGTGGCGAGATCGTGGCTCTCATCGGCCCGTCCGGGGCGGGCAAGTCAACGCTGTGTCGTGCGATCAACCGACTCGAGACCATCAACTCCGGCGAGATCCTCATCGACGGTGTCTCGCTTCCCGACGAAGGGCGCCAGCTCGCAACGCTTCGCGCCGATGTGGGAATGGTCTTCCAGTCGTTTAACCTCTTTGCTCACAAGAGCGTGCTCGAAAACGTCTCGCTCGGCCCCGTCCTCGTCCGAAAGATGAAGAAGGCCGATGCCGAGAAGATCGCCATGGAACACCTGGAGCGCGTCGGGGTCGCCAACCAGGCGCACAAGATGCCAGCGCAGCTCTCCGGGGGCCAGCAGCAGCGCGTGGCCATCGCACGCGCCCTCGCCATGAACCCCAAGGTCATGCTCTTCGATGAGCCGACCAGCGCGCTCGACCCCGAGATGGTCGCAGAAGTCCTCGATGTCATGCTCGACCTCGCCAAGACGGGGATGACGATGATTGTCGTCACCCACGAGATGGGCTTCGCCCGCGAGGCTGCAGACCGGGTCATCTTCATGGCCGACGGCCAAATCGTTGAAGAGGCGCCGCCGGAGACCTTCTTCTCAGCGCCGGCCACCAGCCGCGCCCGCGACTTTCTCCAGAAGGTACTCGCACGCTGACGCTTCGCCCCCTCCGCACCACCACCATCACCATCCAGAGGAGTTCCATGTTCAAGAAGAAGACGACGCTGGCCATCGCGGCCGTCGCCGCAGCAGGCCTCATGCTCAGCGCGTGCGCGTCGACCGAGGCGGATACAACGCCCGGCAAAACCGCAGCATCCGCCAAGTACGAGGTCAACACTGATGTCACCATTGACGGGAGCCCCGTCTTCGACACGATTGCCAAGAACGGCACCATCACGATCGGTGTTAAGGAAGACCAGCCCGGCTTCGGCGTGCGCGACGCAGCATCGGGTGAGCGCTCGGGCTTCGACATCGAGCTCGCCACCTGGATCGCCGCAGAGCTCGGCGTCGAGGCGGAGAACATCGAGTTCGTCACCGTGCCCAGCCAGAGCCGTGAGCAGTCGCTCACCAACGGTGACGCCGACCTGATCGTCGGAATGTACACGATCTCCGACAAGCGCAAAGAGCTTGTCGACTTTGCCGGGCCCTACATGACCACCGGTCAGAGCATCCTCGTCCGCAAGGACAACACGACCATCAAGGGCGAAGACGACCTCGCCGGCAACAAGGTGTGCTCCATCACTGGCTCGACCCCGATCCAGTACATCAAGACGAACCACCCCGACGTGAACACCGTCGAGTTCGAGAACATGGCGCAGTGCGTCGACGCCCTCCTGAACAACCAGGTTGACGCCGTGACGACGGATGAGGCGCTCCTGATCGGATACGTCACCCTTTCGCCGGACGAGCTCAAGGTCGTCGGCAAGCCGTTCACCAACGAAGGCTTTGGCATCGGCCTGGCCAAGGGTAACGACTCGCTCCGCTCCTACATCAACGGTCTCCTGACGGACAAGACCGCCGTGTGGAAGCAGATCTACGAGGAGACGCTCGGAACCTCCGGCGTCGAACTCGAGCCCGCTGAGGTCGACAACTACTAAGTCGACCAGCAGGAGGGGAAGGCCCATCCGGGTCTTCCCCTCCCATGCCCTCACGCACAGCGAACGGAACCAACATGGAAGTACTCCTCGACAATCTGGACCTCTTCGTCCTGGGATTCAGCAACACGGTGCTCATATTTGCGATCTCCGCCGTGTTCTCACTGGCTCTCGGACTGGTCATCGGGGTGCTCCGCATCTCGCCGTCTACGCCCATGCGGGGCGTTGGCACGGTGTACGTCAACACTCTGAGGAACACGCCGCTCGCGCTGCTCATGATGTTCTTCGCACTCGGTTACCCCAAGCTCGGCCTGCCGACGCTTGACTACACGACGCTCGCGATCATCGCCCTCGTTCTCTACACGGCAAGCTACGTTGCCGAGGTATTCCGCGCCGGCGTCAACTCAGTGCCCGTCGGACAGATGGAAGCCGGCAGGGCGATCGGGATGACCCTCACCCAGCTCATCCGGGTCGTGCTCGTGCCCCAGGCCTTTCGCAACGTGGTACCACCGCTCATCAGCGTCTTCATCGCACTGCTCAAGAACACCACGGTGGCCAGCGGGTTCTCCGTGATGCAAGCGGGAGCCATCGCCGCCAACATGTCCGAACGGGGCGAGAACCTGC
This sequence comes from Homoserinimonas sp., assembly GCF_056262345.1. Classification (NCBI taxonomy): domain Bacteria; kingdom Bacillati; phylum Actinomycetota; class Actinomycetes; order Micrococcales; family Microbacteriaceae; genus Homoserinimonas; species Homoserinimonas sp. The sequence goes on along the minus strand of NZ_JBACFR010000118.1, from coordinate 2,335 downwards.
TCGCGACCCTGCTCTGGGTTGCCCTCTTCTTCTTCGTCCTCGTGATGGGCCTCGCCGCCGTACAGCGTCATTTCGAAAGGAAGTGGGTGCAGAAATGAGCTACCCAACCCAAGCCCTCTTCGATGTGCTCGGCCCGCGCGGCCGCCGCAAGAGCGCAATCGCTGGCACCATCACCATCGGTGCCGTCGTCGCCATCATCGCTTTTGTCGTCATCCAGCTCGCGCGCTCCGGCCAGTTCTCGGCCGCCAAATGGCAGGTGTTCACGTTCCCGCTCGTGCAGCAGGAGATCATCAAGACCACCGGTTCTACTCTCTCCGTCTTTCTCGTCGGAGCCGTGCTCGCGATTGCTCTCGGCATCGTGCTGCTCCTCGGCCGCATCGCCCCCCTGCGCTGGGTCAGCAGGGTCTTCGCGTGGCTCACCGAGATCTTCCGTGCGATTCCGCTGCTGGTTCTGATGATGCTCATCTACTACGGATTGCCGGTGCTCGGGGCCACCTTCGTGACGCCGTTCATTGCGGTAGCAGCCGGTCTCATGATCTATAACGGCTCGGTCTTCGCCGAGATCTTCCGTGCAGGGCTCAACTCGATTCCGCCCGGCCAGTCCGAGGCCGCCCAGGCCATTGGTATGCGCAGGGGCCAGATCCTCGTTGTGATCCTGGCGCCTCAGGCCATCCGCAACATGATGCCCACGATCATCTCCCAGCTGGTTGTTGCGCTCAAAGACACCGCACTCGGGTTCATGGTCACCTACCCCGAGCTGCTGTACCTAGCAAAGTTCTATGGCACCCAGATGTCGTATGGCAGCCCCATCATCCCCTCGGCCATCGTGATGGGATCCATCTATGTCGTGCTCTGCCTGATCATGTCGTTCATCGCTGTGCGCGTCGAGAAGTGGTCGAGCGCACCCCGCACCCCCAAGCAGAAGGCACTTCGTCCATGACCGACCTGACCGTCTCTCGCCTGCTCGCCTCCGTAACGGAATCCGCCCCGCAAGCCATTAGCCTTCTCGCGGCCCGGTACGCGGCGGAGGGTCGCCCTGTCATCGCGTTCGGCGCTGGCGAGCCAGACTTCGACACCCCGGATTTCATTACGGATGCTGCCAAGCGCGCCATTGACGAACCGAAGAATCACCACTACTCGGGCCCGAGCGGTCTGCCGGAGCTGCGCACCGCGGTTGCCGCCTACACGAGCGACTACACGGGGATCGAGGTCGCGGCATCCGCTGTATCGATAGCTAATGGCGGTAAGCAGGCCATCTACAACGCGCTCTCTGCCATTCTCAACCCCGGCGACGAGGTTATCCTTCCGGCGCCCTACTGGACGAGCTACCCCGAGCAGGTCACGCTGGCCGGCGGGGTTACCGTGCCAGTGCCGACCACCGCAGAGGCCGACTACAAGGCCACCATCGCGCAGCTCGAAGCCGCGCGCACCCCGCAGACCAAGGTGCTCATCCTCACCTCGCCCTCCAACCCGACCGGTTCGGTCTACAGCGAGGAAGAGATTCGTGAGATCGGGGAGTGGGTCACAAAACACGGCATCTGGGTGATGTCCGACGAGATCTACCACCACTTCGTTTATGAGGGTGTTGAATTCACGTCGATCGCACGCTTCGTGCCGAGGGAACAACTCATCATCGTCAACGGTCTCGCCAAGAGCCACGTGCTCACCGGATGGCGGCTCGGCTGGGTTATCGCCCCGCCGGCAGTGATCGAGGCCGTCAAGAACTTTCAGTCACACACGACCGGAAACGTGAACAACATCGCCCAGCGCGCGGGTATTGCCGCCATCGCCGGGGGTTCGGAATTCCCTGCCATGATGCGTTCGGTCTTCGACCGCCGCCGCCTCATCGCTCACGAGATCCTCAGCAGCGTGCGCGGATTCGTTGTGCCCAAGCCGCTTGGCGCGTTCTACGTGTTCGCCGACGTGCGCGCCGTGCTCGACGGGCGACTCCACCACCGGGGCGAGCCGGTCACGACGAGCCTGCAGCTCTCAGGGCTGCTCCTCGATGAGATCGATGTGGCCGTCGTGCCGGGCGAGGCGTTTGGCGCGGACGGCCACCTGCGGTTCTCCTACGCTCTCGAGGATTCGAAGCTCATCGAGGGCCTGGGTCGCATCCGCGATTACCTCGCGGAGCACTGAGCGGGCGCATTCTCGCCTGACCAGCGCTCCTAGGCGACGGCAGCCTCGAGGCTGTGGGCGTCGAGAATCTCGTAGCTGTAGCCCTGCTCCGCGAGAAAACGCTGACGGTTCTGGGCAAAATCCTGATCCACGGTGTCGCGGGCGACGAGGGTGTAGAAGTTGGCGGGCAGACCGCTCTCTTTGGGGCGCAGGAGTC
>NZ_JBACFR010000117.1:0-2523 GCF_056262345.1 Homoserinimonas sp. | reverse complement strand
CTCGTCGGCGAGCTCTATCGTGGGCTGACCCTGCTCGACCTGCCGCTGCGCACGATCGAACTCGAGTTCGGACCAAGCCAGCTCGAGATCACCCTTGAGGCCGGTGACGCCGCCAAGGTTGCCGACGATGTCATCCTCGCGCGGATGGCGGTTCGGCAGATCGCCCGACGCATGGGCTACCACGCCACGTTTATGTCCCGCCCTCTCGGCGCGGACACGGCGTCGACGGGCTGGCACCTGCATCAGTCGATGCGCAACCTCGTCACGGGGCAGAACGTCTTCATGTCGCCGGATGCCGACGGCATCCTCTCCGACACAGGTCGCTACTACCTGGGCGGGCTCCTGGCTCACGCCGAGGCCGCGGCTGCGTTCACGACGCCAACCGTCAATGGCTACAAGCGATACCAGGCCTTTTCTCTCGCGCCCGACCGCATCCTGTGGGGCATCGATAACAAGGGCGCCATGGTGCGCGCTGTGGGCGGAGCCGGCGATGATGCGACGCGGCTCGAGAACCGCTCTGGCGAGCCCGCGGCAAACCCCTACCTCTACATCCTGTCGCAGCTCGTCAGTGGCATGGACGGCCTCGACCGGGCTCTCGAGCCAGGCGAGCCTACGGAGAACCCGTATGCCGACGACGTCACCAAGCTGCCCAAGTCGCTCGGCGCCGCCGTTGAGGCGCTCGCGGCGGATGACGTGTTTAGGGCAGCGCTGGGCGACGACGTGATCACGTGGTTCACGACGATCAAGCAAGCCGAGTACGACCGCTACCTCGCACAGGTCAGCGACTGGGAACAGCGCGAGTACTTCTCCCTGATCTAGCCGCTCACCCCGTGCTGAGTCTGCCTCGAACACGAAAGGTCCTGCCGTGAGCACAGCACTGCCCGCTCAAGTAGACGTCATCGTCGTCGGGGGTGGCACGAGCGGAAACGTTGTGGCCGCTCGTCTCGCCGAGGCGGGCCGGAACGTTCTCGTGCTTGAGGCCGGGCCCGATTTTGGGCCATTTGGTGACCCGCGTTGGCCCGCCGACATTCTCGACGCGACCAGGCTGGGGCATTCCCACGACTGGGGTTACGACTCGGGCGACACCCTCGATGTGCGGGTGTCGTTCGAGCGGGCTCGCGCGATCGGCGGATGCTCGGACTTCAACGGAACGACGCAGACGTGGGGTCACCGCAGGGACTACGACTCGTGGGCCGAATCGGGGCTCGACGGATGGGCGACGGATGATCTGCTCCCGTTCTTCGAGGCGGGCACGAAGGCCATGCGTGTGAAGGACTACCGCGTCGACGAATTGACGTCGTGGCAGCGGGTGTGGTTCGACGCGGCTCCCGCCGTGGGGATTCCCCAGCGCCACAACCTCAACGATCTCGACGAGGGGCCAGCCGTGGCTCCCGAATCCAACAACATCGTCGACGGCATCCGCTTCAACACGGCGTTCGCCTATCTCGACCCGGTGCGATCGTTGCCGAACATCAGCATCGTGGGCGAGGCACACGTCGCCCACGTGCTCATAGATCGGGGAGTCGCGACCGGGGTTGAGGTGCTCTGGCGTGGAGAGACTCACATCGTGCGGGCGCAGCGCGTTGTTGTCGCCGGCGGCGCTTTTAACTCGCCCCAGGTGCTTCAGCGCTCAGGCATCGGCAACCCCGACTTTTTGCGGTCGCTCGACATCCCTGTTGTCCAGTCACTTCGCGGCGTCGGCGAAAACCTGCACGACCAGCCGTTCTCCCTCATGAGCTGGGCGGGCAGCGACCGTATGGCCCGCGAGATGGATGCCCTGCGTGCCGAGGGCTGGGCGCCCGACGAGCAGGCGATGGGCAAGGTGGGGTCGAGCTTCGACCCCGACGTGTTCGACCTGCACTTCTTGCCCTACAGCCCGACGCACCGCGGCGACGTCAAGCGGTGGAGCTGCGGTGTGAGCGCACTCCAGCCCGTGTCGCGCGGCTATGTGCGCATCACGAGCCGAGATCCCGAGGCCAAGCCGGTCATCGACCACCGCTTCTTGAGCGATCCGGAACGTCGGGATGCTCGTGTGCTGGCGGAGGGTATGGAGATTCTACGGGAGATGGCATCGCAGCCGGGCATCCGCGAGCTGGTCGGGGAGGAGATCCACCCCGGCATCAGCGCGGTTCCCACGTTTGACGAGCTCGTTCACTTCGTTGAGCGGAATCCCGACAACTATTGGCACCCGGTCGGCACCTGCCCCATGGGATCGGCCGACGACGAGATGTCCGTCGTGGATGCGCGGGGCTCCGTTCATGGCATCCAAGGACTCACGGTCGCCGACTGCTCGATCATGCCCATGATTCCCCGTGCCACCACGGCCATGCCTGCCGTGGTCGTTGGCGAGCGCATCGCCTCGTTCCTCGTCCAGAACTAACCGCAAGGATCCCTATGCCAATCCACACCGCCCTTGGACCGATCGAGCCGCACGAACTCGGCGCGACCTCGATGCACGAGCACGTGCTGAGCGACCTCTCCCTCTGGAGCAAGCCGCGGGTGGAGGAGCCTCCGGCCGGCGTG
>NZ_JBACFR010000116.1:0-24906 GCF_056262345.1 Homoserinimonas sp. | reverse complement strand
AGCGATGCCCAGAGTCGCCCAGGTCGCCCAGTAGGCGGCGTTGCTTCTTTCGACGAAACCTCCGTCGATCGCCGCGACGACCAGCACCAGGATGAGCGCAACGGAGATCGGAGCCTGCCGAATCATGGGCGCGTCTGACAGCGTCATGAGCCGATTCCAGGCCAGAGCAGACAAAAACCTGCCCTGGGGCCTTGCCTGTGCCTCGATGGTGGCCGAGGCGCTCACTGCGACAGCTGGCTCGCCTGGGCCTGGCGGTGGGCCTTGAGTGCTGAGGCAACATCCGCAGAACCAAAGGAGAGATCGCCCGAGTCGCGAACAATCTCGAGGGGTTCGCACGCCTCGCCGTCCCCGAAGCGCGACCAGTAGCGGGCTGCGGCCAGCAGGGAATCTGAGGTGTGGGCGCGGCTCACCGCGACCTGCGACTTGTGAGCCTGCACGAGCTGGATCTTTTTGTCGAGAAACTCGTCAATGGCCACAAAGCGGTTGGGTCGAAAATCGACCGTCGACGAGGGCGACTGGTAGCACGAGACGCTGCGCACGGCGCGGGTGGCCAGCAGCGCGGCCTTGTGCACGGCACGGTGATCCTGGTGCATGTCGTGATCGCTGTGCACATAGACGATCGTGGGGCGGATCTCGGCGACGACCTTGGCGATGAGACTCAGCGTGGGCTCGTTCTCGGCGATTTCGGAATCCGGCAGGTCTTCGAGATGCAGCCGCGCACCGAGCATTTCGGCCGAAACGAATGCCTCCGTCTGGCGTTCGCTGACCTGGCCGCCCTTGCCGCCGCGGGAGAGGGTGAGGATGTGAACCGCGTCGCCGGCCGACCGATGCCCCAGGAGGATTCCCCCCACGCCGAGCTCGACGTCGTCCGGGTGCGCGCCGATGGCAAGCACAACCTCAGGGTCTGGCATGCTCGCCTTGGCCCGGCGAAACTCGTCGGCAAGCCGCGTGACGACTGCGATGAGATCGGCCGAGGGGATCGGCTTGGTGAGAAACTCGTCGGCGTTAGCCCGCAGAGCCTCGACGGCGTAGTCGACCGACACGTGAGCGGTCATGACGACAACCGGGGTGCCGGGGCGCACCGCCCTCACGAGTTCGATGACCTGGATTCCCGTGATGCCGGGCATCTCGATGTCGGTGATGACAACATCCGGCTCGTAAAGACGCATTGCCTGCTGTGCGAATGCGGGATCGTGGAACGTCTGGACGATGCACCCCTGCTTCGTCAGCACCGTCTTGATATAGAACGCGACGTCTGGATCGTCCTCGATCACTATGACGCGATATGGCTCACTCATCGTTTGCTCCCCCCGGAAACGTATGAGGCCAACTCTACGATGCGATGGGGTGGGTTGACTACAGCGGATGTACCCCAAATCTGCGGAGGTTTACCGCAGGATTTGTGATTCTCACGTCATCGATGCGACTTTTTGTCACCCAGCCGAGGGCGATGTCGACGCGCTCCCCCGCCGTCGCGATCTCGACGCCCATGGGATCGACGATCATGCTGTTGCCCACGCCGATGGGAGGCGTGTGGTCGGCTGCCGCAACATAAAGGGTGTTCTCAAGAGCCCGCGCGGTGATGAGCGTGCGCCAGTGGTGCTCCTTGAGAGGGCCGCGCACCCACTCGCTGGGGCAGGCGATGACATCGACCCCCGCATCCATCAACCGCCGGGATACCTCGGGAAAGCGAAGGTCGTAACAGGTCTGCAGGCCAACGGTGAGTCCGTCAACCGTGAAAACCTCTGGCCGTTCGACGGGGCCCGGCGCGACCCACTCCGACTCCTGCTGGCCGAACGCGTCATACAGATGAATCTTGCGATACGTGGCAACGTGCCTGCCCTGCGGGTCAAGCGCGACAACGGTGTTGTAGACCCGGTCGCCCCCGATGGTCTGCTCGATCATGCCGGCAACGATATGGATGCCGAGAATCTTGGCAATGGCCGCGACCCCGGTAACGAATGGTCCATCGAGAGGCTCAGCAGCCTCAACGGTGTTCGCGCCGAGAGCGGGGGTGAAATACGACGAGTATTCGGGGAAGACGACGAGCTTGGCGCCCCGCTCTGCCGCAGCAGTGGCGAGATCGCGCACGGTGGCGAGATTGCGTTCCCCGTCATTGCCGGGGGCGAACTGAGCGACCGCGATGGCCACCTGCTGATGTTGGGGATGCGTGCTGCCCGCGTGACCACGACTCATGATGCAACGCTACCGCGCCCACGTTTGAGTGCGGCGAAGGTTGTGCCGTGCATCATCGGGAGATGAGCATCGCCCTCTCATTCGCCGCCTCCAGAAGACGAGGAACCCCTTCTCGGAGGGTGGGGCCGAACGTATCGCCGGGGCGCTGCCCGTCGAGCCATCGGGTGTAGAGAGCCTCGCAGAAGACAGCACCCTTCCACAGCGCCAGGGCCTCGTACCAGGCAAGCGAGGAGGCGTCGAGCGGCATGCGGGAGACATAGCGCTTGACCAGGTCGTCCCTGCCCGGGAACCCCTCAAGCCTGGTGGCCGTCGTGAGCTCGAGGGGCGTCGAGAGCGCACCCGGCCTGGCATAGGTGGCCATGAAATAGCCGAGGTCGGCGAGCGGGTCACCGAGGGTAGCCATCTCCCAGTCGAGAATCGCGGCGATTCGAGCGGGCGCACCCGGCGCATACATGAGGTTGCCGATGCGAAAGTCTCCGTGAACGACCGAATGCTTCTGGGTGGTCGGCATCGTTGTGCGCAGCACCTCTGCGACCTGACCAACCGCAGCAATCTCCCGGCGGGAGTTGACGGCCCAGAGCCCGGCAAAGCGCTCGACCTGGCGCTCAAGGTATCCGTGCGGCCGACCAAGGGCAGCGAGCTCGCCGCTCTCCACGGCAACGGCATGCAGATCGGCGAGCGCGTCAATGGCGGCAAACGCGATGCCAGCCCGCTCGCTCGTGTCGGCGAGCGCGTGGGGAATCTCATCGGTGATGACGTCGCCCACCACCCGTTCCATAACGTAGAACGGCACTCCCAGCACCGACAGGTCGTCACATTCCGCCACGATTGCGGGCACCGCGATCGCCTCTGCCGCGAGCATCCGCTGAATGCGTGCCTCGCGTTTCATGTCGTGGGTCGAGGGCGGATGAGGCGGCCGCGGCCCGCGCCTGAGCACCAGGTCTCGACCTCCATAGGAGATGGCGAAGGTGATATTCGACTGCCCATCGCCGATGCGTTCCCACTCCAGCCGGCCGTCACCGAGCCCCTCTGCCGCGAGAAAAGCCTCGACTGCGGAGACGACCAGCAGGGGCGGCCTCTCCAGGGTTGCCGCCTGCTCATGCGTCTCGACGACCTCAACCACGTCGCCTCTCACGAGCTTTCACCGCCGCCGACTCGGGGAAGCGGCGCGAGGGTATCGAGGCGACGCTCCCCGCCCGCCACCTCGCGCTCGCGCCCTCTGGCGGCCCTTCGGGCGATGGCCCACCGGTGCGTTTCGCTCGAACCGTCATAGATGCGAAACGGGCGAACTTCGTTGAGGTATTGGATAAGCGGAAGCCCTGAGCTGACCCCGTCTCCGCCGCACAACTGAACCGCGCGGTCGATCACACGAAAGACAGCCTCAGAGCAGTGCACCTTGGCCACGGAAGACAGCGCGGCTCCGCGGCGCGGGTCGCTCCCGAGCGCCCTCGCCGCGGCATCGATTATGGCGTCGGAGGTTTCGATGTCGATGACGCTGTCGGCGATGAGCGACTGGGCGACCCCCAGTTCCGCGAGCGACGAACCGAATAGCTGCCGCGAGTTGGCACGATCGAGACTGATGTCGAGCGACCGCCTGGCGAGGCCAAGCCACCTCATGCAGTGGGTGAGTCGGGCAGGCCCAAGGCGCACTTGTGCGTAGCGGAAACCCTCCCCCGGCGAACCCAGAACGTCGGAATCGGGCACGAACACGCTGGCGAACTCGACATGGGGGTGCCCGCCCGAGATTGCCGCCTCGATGGTTCCGATCGACGGCCCGATCGAAATGCCGGACGCATCCATGGGCGTGAGCAGCATCGTCGCTCCGGCGGGGCTGCCCTCGACCGCCGGGGTCCTCGCCATGACGATCGCAAAGTCGGCATTTTCGGCGCCCGAGATGAACCGCTTCGACCCCGTAATCAGCCATCCGCCAGCGACCCGGTCTGCTGTCGTTGCCAGAGCATCCGGGTCGGAACCGGCCCCGGGATGCGGCTCCGTCATGGCAAAAGCGGAGCGGTGAACACCCGAAACGAGGGGGGCGAGGTAGCGCTCCTTCTGCTCGGGAGTCGCGACAACCTCGAGCAGGCGCATATTGCCTTCGTCTGGTGCCATGCAGTTGAGCACGGCCGGCCCGATGGGTGAGTAGCCCGCCTCCTGGAACACCGGCGACCATTGCTCGATCGGCAGCCCGAGCCCGCCGTACTCCTTCGGCGCATGAGGGGCGTAGACGCCAGCAGCCTGCGCCTGCCGTCGCAACTCGGCCAGGCTTGTTCCGTCGAGCGACTCGCCCCAGCCCGGCTCGGCTGGCATCACTACCGTGCGAATAAATGCTCTCGTGCGTGCGATGAGATCGTCGTGCTCGCTCATGCCGTCCCGCCCTTCATGATGAGACCGCCGTCGAGGGTAAGCACTTGGCCCGTGATCCAGGATGCTTCGTCACTGCAGAGGAATGCGACCGCGGCCGCGACATCGTCGGGCACGCCGAGCCTGCCCATGGGGTAGCCTGCGGCCACTTCGTCTTCTCGTCCGTCGAAGAGGGCACGGGCGAACCGCGTCTTGACCACGGCGGGCGCAACGGCGTTCACCCGCACACGCGGGGCAAGCTCAACCGAGAGTGTGCGAGTCAGATGGCTGACGGCCGCCTTGCTCACGCCGTACCACCCGATGCCCTGCGACGGGACGTCTGCGGTCACCGACGAGAGGTTGACGACTGCCCCGCCCGCGGGCGAATCGCCGAGCCCGGCATCGAGGGCCTGCTGCACCCAGGCGAGCGTGCCGATCACGTTGACCTCAAACACTTTGCGCGCGGCGTCGAGGTCGAGACCGCGAAGCGGCCCGAATACGGGATTGATGCCGGCGTTGTTGACGAGGATGTCGACGGAGCCGAACTCTCTGGTCATGCGCTCGAGGGTCTCCGCGCGGTGCAGCGGGTCGTCCGCAGCGCCACCAACGCCGATGGCGCGACCCGGTTCGAACTCGGCGACGGCGGCATCCAACTGCTCCGCCGTTCGCGCGGTCAGGCACACCGCTGCACCCTGGTCGGCCAGGCGATGCGCTATCGCAAGACCGATGCCCCGGCTCGCGCCGGTCACCAACGCTGCCCGTCCGGCGAACGGACTGTGAGCCTCTGCCATCGGATCTCCTTTGATCGATTGGTTATCTAATCTTGATTAAGAGACACCCGTTTTGGCAAGCCAAATCTCATTGTCGATAAACACTTGCTATCCCAAGTTTCTAATGGATAATAAAAACAGCACCGCGAAGGAGCGGGCGAGACGAAGGAGCAGCAATGGCGCTGGCACGTAACCTCTACGACGAGGAGCACGAGCAGTTCCGCGAGATTGTCGCGGGCTTCGCCGAGAAATACGCACGGCCGAACGCCGACCGTTGGGAGGCAGAGGGGCGCGTAGATCGTGAACTCTTTGTCCAGGCCGCCGAAGCAGGAATTCTGGGCTTCGGGATTCCAGAGCAGTACGGCGGAGGCGGCACTGAGGACTTTCGGTTCAACGCCGTTATGGGCGAAGAGCTCGCGCGCAACCCCATCTCAGACGGCATGGCTGGCATCGCGCTATCCAACGACATCGTCATCCCCTACTTCACCGATCTGACCTCCGACGAGCAGAAGCAGCGCTGGCTGCCCGGAATCGCGGCAGGAGAACAGATCGTGGCCGTGGCAATGACGGAGCCGGGCACGGGCAGCGACCTGGCCGGCATCCGCACCTCCGCGGTTCGCGACGGCGACGACTACATCGTCAACGGCTCCAAGATCTTCATCTCGAACGGGCAAAATGCCGACCTCGTGGTCACGGCCGTGCGCACAAGCCCCGACCGCCACACGGGCCTCAGCCTTCTGGTGATCGAGACGGACTCCCCCGGGTTCTCTCGAGGACGCAATCTCGACAAGATCGGCCTGCACGCGCAAGACACGAGCGAACTCGTCTTCGAAGACGTGCGCGTTCCGGCAGCTAACCTGCTCGGCGCCGAGGGCGACGGGTTCATCGGCCTCATGCGCAACCTTCCGCAGGAGCGCCTCTCGATTGCGGCGGCGGCGGTCGCGGCGAGCGAGGGAGTTCTCGACCGCACCCTCACCTATGTGAAGGAACGGGAGGCCTTTGGCAAAGCCATCGGGTCGTTCCAGAACACCCGATTCGAACTCGCCGAGATGGTCACGGCAACGAGGGTCAGCAGGTCGCACATCGACCGCTGCATCGAGCTGCACACGGCGGGAGAGCTTTCTGCCGAAGACGCCGCGGCAGCGAAATTCTGGACAACTGAGCAATACGTGCAGGTCGTCGGGCGCTGCCTGCAGCTCCACGGCGGCTATGGCTATATTCGCGAATACCGAATCGCCCGCGACTACGAAGACGCCCGCATCACCACAATCTATGGCGGCACGACCGAGATCATGAAAGAGATCGTCGGTCGGGGCCTCGGCCTGTGACAGGAGAGAGAACCATGGCTGACGCCTACATCTACGACGCCATCCGCACCCCCAGGGGCAAGAACCGCGGGGGCGCACTGCACGGCACCAAGCCCGTCGACCTGGTCGTGGGTCTTATCGATGCCCTGCGGGAGCGCAATCCCGGGCTCGACCCCGCCGTCATCGACGACATCGTGCTCGGCGTTGTCTCACCCATCGGCGAACAGGGTGGCGACATTGCCCGCACTGCGGCTCTCGTGGCCGGGCTGCCCGAGACCGTGGCCGGGGTTCAGCTCAATAGGTTTTGCGCCTCGGGGCTCGAGGCCGTGAATATCGCCGCGCAAAAAGTGGCCTCGGGTTTCGAAGATCTGGTGATCGCCGGCGGCGTCGAATCAATGTCCCGTGTGCCGATCGGATCAGACGGTGGGGCATATGCGCAGGATCCCACGACCAATTACGACCTGTACTTCGTGCCGCAGGGAATCGGGGCGGATCTCATCGCCACCCTCGAAGGCTTCTCTCGCAGCGATGTCGACGCCTATGCGGCCGAGTCGCAGCGACGGGCGGACGAGGCCTGGCTGGAGGGGCGGTTCGACGGCTCGATCGTCGCCGTGAAGGATCGAAACGGGGTCACCCTGCTCGATACCGACGAGCACCGCAGGGCAGGATCGACGGTCGAATCGCTCGGCGCCCTCTCCCCCGCCTTTGCCGCCCTCGGCGAGGCGGCCGGATTCGACGCCGTCGCGATGCAGAAATACCACGCGGTCGAACGCATCAATCATGTGCACACCGCAGCGAACTCCTCCGGGATCGTCGATGGCGCCGCGCTCGTGCTGGTGGGCACTAAGGAGGTCGGAGAGCGACTCGGGCTCACGCCGCGCGCTCGCATCATCGCGACCGCGGTCACCGGCTCGGAGCCGACGATCATGCTCACAGGTCCGACGCCGGCGACGCAGAAAGCCCTCGACAAGGCCGGCCTCGCAGCATCCGACATCGACCTGTTCGAGCTGAACGAGGCCTTCGCTGCCGTGGTTATGAAGTGGATGAAGGATCTCGATATCCCGCACGACAAGGTCAACGTGAACGGCGGTGCGATTGCCTTCGGGCACCCCCTCGGCGCGACCGGCGCGATGATTCTCGGCACGCTGCTCGACGAGCTCGAGCGCCGCGACCTCAAGCGAGGGCTCGCGACCCTGTGCGTCGGTGCCGGCATGGGAATCGCAACCATCATCGAGCGGGTCTGACCGCTCGCCCGATCTGAGACATACGGAGACCGACATGAGCACAGCAACCGACATCAGCCCGGCCCCTGACGCAGGCGCAGGTGCAGCCCCCGGCTACCAGGGCTACGCATGGGAACAGGATGCCGACGGCGTCGTCATCATCACGCTCGACGACCCTGGGGCGAGCGTTAACACTATGAACGCGCACTTCACGGCGGCGATCCGCGCGACAGCGGACCGACTCGAGGCCGAACGCGACGGCATTACCGGCGTCATCGTCACCTCGGCCAAAAAGAGCTGGTTCGCGGGGGGCGACCTCAACCTGCTGCGCGCGGCGGACCCTGCGAAGTCGGCAGAAGAAACCGCGCACATCGACAGCGTGAAAGCCGATCTGCGCAGAATCGAGCGACTCGGCAAACCCGTCGTCGCCGCCCTGGGCGGCACGGCACTCGGCGGAGGGCTTGAGGTTGCCCTCGCCGCCCATCAGCGCATTGCAGCCAACATTCCGGGGGCACAGTTTGGCGTGCCAGAGGTCTCACTCGGCCTGCTGCCAGGGGGCGGTGGCATAACGCGCCTCGTGCGCATGCTCGGCCTACAGCGCGCGCTCACCGAGGTGATTCTGCCCGCCACCAAATTCTCGCCCACCGCGGCGCTTGAGGTCGGAATTATCGACAGTGTCGTGCCCACCGTCGACGATCTCATTCCCGCGGCGAAGGCCTGGATCGCCTCCAACCCCGCCCCTCTGAAGCCATGGGACGAGAAGGGATTTCGCATCCCGGGCGGAGCCCCTAACTCGCCGAGCCTTGCCGGTAGCCTGCCCGCCTTTCCCGCGAGCTTGCGTAAGCAGCTCAAGGGCGCACCCCTGCCTGCACCGCGCGCTGCCATGGCCGCAGCAGTCGAGGGTGCCTACGTGGACTTCGACACCGCATCAAAGATCGAGACCCGTTACCTGGTTGAGCTAACCCACGGCCAGGTCGCCAAGAACATGATCAAGGCGTTCTTTTTCGACCTGCAGCACATCAACACCGGCGGCAGCCGACCCGACGGGATCCCCCGCTACCAGGCCAAGAAGGTCGGGGTGATCGGAGCCGGCATGATGGGCGCCGGCATCGCCTATGTTTCGGCCAAGGCCGGAATCGACGTCGTTCTCAAGGATGTGACCAAGGAGGCGGCAGAGAAGGGCAAGGACTACTCCCGCTCCCTCCAAGAAAAGGCGCTCGCACGGGGCACAACCACGCCAGAGAAGAGCGAGGCTCTGTTGGCGCGCATTACGACGACCCAGGATGCTGCCGATTTCTCCGGAGTCGACTTCGTCATCGAGGCCGTCTTCGAATCGGTGCCGGTGAAGCAGGCCGTATTCCACGAGATTCAGGACATCGTCGAGCCCGACGCCGTTCTCGGATCCAACACCTCGACCCTGCCGATTACCCTGCTCTCCGAGGGTGTCACCCGCACCGACGACTTCATCGGCATCCACTTCTTCTCCCCCGTCGACAAGATGCCCCTCGTCGAAATCGTTCGCGGCAAGAGCACGAGCGACACTGTGCTGGCCAAGACGTTCGACTACGTGCAGCAGATTCGCAAGACGCCGATTGTCGTCAACGACGCCCGCGGGTTCTTCACATCGCGCGTGATCGGCAAATTCATCGCCGAAGCGGTCGCCGCCGTCGGAGAGGGCGTCGAGCCCGCATCGATAGAACAGGCCGCACTGCAGGCCGGATATCCGGCGGGCGCTCTGCAACTTCTCGACGAGTTGACCCTCTCTCTGACGCAAAAAATCCGCGTCGAGACGCAGGCCGCAGAAGAGGCAGAAGGCAAGACCTGGATCGCTCACCCCTCGGAGGCTGTCGTCGACTGGATGGTCGACGAGGAGCAGCGCCCCGGCCGCAAGGCGGGCAAGGGTTTCTACGACTACGACGAGAGCGGCAAACGCGGGAGCATCTGGCCCGGCCTGCGAGAGAAGTACAACTCGGGCAGCACAGTTCTGCCGCTCAGAGATCTGCAGGAGCGGATGCTCTTCGCCGAGGCCCTCGACGCCATCGACTGCCTCGACAACGGCGTGCTGACGAGTGTTGCGGACGCCAACATCGGCTCGATCTACGGCATCGGGTTCCCGGCGTGGACGGGCGGCGTGCTGCAGTATGTCAATCAGTACGACGGCGGGCTGGCCGGCTTCGTCGCGCGGGCCCGCGAGCTCGCCGATCGCTACGGCGACCGCTTTGCGCCCCCGGCATCACTGGTGGCGAGAGCCGAAACCGGCGAAACCTACGAATAGGAGTGACCATGGAGTCAACCGCTTCTGATGTGCGAATGCGCACTCGTTTTACCGAGGCGCTCGGCATCGAGCACCCCGTGGTGCAGGGCGGCATGATGTGGGTGGGTCGCGCCGAACTCGCCGCCGCCGTTTCGGAGGCTGGCGGCCTCGGCATGATCACGGCGCTCACCCAGCCCACCCCGGCCGACCTGGTTGCCGAGATCGAGCGCGCGCGGGCGCTCACCGATAAGCCGTTCGGCGTAAACCTCACGATTCTTCCGTCGATCACGCCACCGCCCTACGACGAGTACCGCAGGGCGATCATCGACTCGGGCATCACCATCGTGGAGACCGCCGGCGCAAACCCCGAACCGCACATGGACATGTTCCGGGATGCCGGGGTGCGCATCATCCATAAGTGCACGAGCGTTCGGCACGCGCTCAAAGCGCAAAAGGTGGGGGTGACCGCGGTTTCGATCGACGGTTTCGAGTGTGCCGGCCACCCCGGCGAAGACGACGTGCCCGGCCTCGTTCTTATCCCTGCCGCTGCCGACGCCCTCAGCATCCCGTTCATCGCCTCAGGAGGCTTTGCCGATGGTCGGGGTCTTGCCGCGGCCCTCGCGCTCGGTGCCGACGGTGTGAACATGGGCTCCCGCTTCATGTGCAGCGTCGAATCGCCGATCGCTCAGGCGGTGAAGGAGCGAATCGTCGAGGGCACAGAGCTCGACACGAACCTCATCTTCAGGAGCCTCAACAACACCGCACGGGTCGCCAAGAACGGCGTGAGCGACGAGGTGGTGCGCATCCTCGCCGACGGCGGAGAGTTCGCCGATGTGCGGGAACTCGTCGCTGGCGCGCGAGGCCGAAAAGTGTTCGAGAATGGAGATCTGAACGCGGGAATCTGGTCGGTCGGCCAGGTTCAGGGCATCATTCGCGACATCCCGCCAGCCGGCGAGATCGTGCGCCGCACGGTGGCTCAAGCACACGAGATCTTCGCGCAGAGGCTCGCGCAGTTCGCCTAGGCCTCGCTCGTGCGCCCTGCGCCGTAGCGAACCATATCCTGCGCCCCGCGGACCAGCTCATCGAGGCTGCGGGTGCGCGGGTTCCACCACTCGACTGCCCAGTTCATGGAGCCCAGCAGCAGCAGGCGAAAGATATTGAGGTCAATGTCGGGACGCAGCTGGCCTGCCTCCTGCGCTGAGTGGAAGAGGTCGCGCCAGATCTTGCTGTACGCGGCTTCTTCTGCCGCAGGACGCACCCTGAGATGCTCGGGCACCTGGCCTGCATTGCGCACCGAAGCGGTCGTGTAGTCAGAGATGTGAAGCTCGAATCGCAGGTGGGCTTCAACTGCGGCAAGGATTCGCTCGAACGGCGTCACGTCGTCGTCAAAATCTGCGATGACCCGCTCGACGTGTCGACGCACCCGGTGGGCGCCCTCCCACATGACCTCTTCGACGAGGTCGTCACGGGATCCGAAGTAGTAGTAGATCGCAGGAGCCTGAACTCCGGCAACGTCGGCCACATCGGAGAGTCGGGTGCCCGCGTATCCTTTGTGGCTCAGAACCTGAGCCGCGGCATCGAGAATTCTCTGCCGCGTTCGTGCCGATTTGGGCAGCGACGATTCTGTCGCATCCGTGTCTGTCTCGTGCGTTGGCATCGACCCTCCCGATCGCGTCATTCTAACCGGGATTTGAAAAAGCTTGTGAGGCTCTTGCGCAGGCAGGCGCAGCAGGCCTACTGTGAATCACCATTAACTTATGCTCAATGAAGAGCGAAGGGGCACATGATGACGTTGACCACGAGCGACGACTCCACCGCCACATACTCCACCTATGACCCGCGCGATGGCGCCACCATTGCCGACTATGCACTCGAAGACGCCGCGAGTGTCGCCGCCCGCGTGCGCAAGGCCCACGAAACGGCGGGGTGGTGGGCAAGCCAAGGCTTTGCGGGCCGCCAGCGCGTTCTCCTGGCATGGAAAGGGGCGATCGCCCGGGATGCTCAGGGTCTTGCGGCCGTGATCTCGCGGGAGACGGGCAAGCCTGCGGGCGATGCCCTGCTCGAAGTGATGCTCACCCTTGGGCACCTCGATTGGGCCGCCAAGAACGCCCGTAAGGTGCTCGGGGTTCGCAAGGTTAAGTCCGGGCTCATCAACTACAACCAGCACGCAACGCTGCGCTATGAACCGCACGGGGTAGTCGGCGTGATCGGGCCGTGGAACTATCCCTTCTACACGCCGATGGGGTCCATCTCGTACGCGTTGGCAGCGGGCAACTCGATCGTCTTTAAGCCAAGCGAGCTCACGCCGGGAACCGCGCGGTGGATCGAGGATCGATGGAACGAGATCTGCGACCAGCCCGTCTTTCAGGTGGCCACGGGAGACCGGGACACCGGCGCCGCCCTCGTGCGGGCCGGGGTCGACAAGATCGCTTTCACGGGGTCAACTGCCAGCGCAAAGAAGGTCATGGCGGCCTGCGCCGAATCCCTCACCCCCCTCGTCGCGGAGTGCGGCGGCAAGGATGCTCTCATCGTCGCATCCGATGCCGATCTCGACTCAGCAGCCGACTTCATTGTCTTCGGGTCGATGGGTAACGCGGGGCAAACGTGCGTCGGCGTCGAGCGTGTTTACGTCGAGAAGCCCGTGCGCGCAGCGCTCGTGGAGAAGGTCATCGAACGTGCAGCGCGACTCCGCACCGAGGGTGATGACGCCTCCTACGGCCCGATGACCCTGGCCTCACAGTCCGACGTCGTTGCCTCCCACGTTGCCGACGCCGTCGCGCGGGGCGGGGCCGTGGCTTTCGGCAGCGCCAACCCCGCCCAGGGACGCCGGCTCGCACCGGTGATTCTCACCGATGTTCCCGAGGGTGCGGATGCCGTTCAGCGGGAGACCTTCGGGCCCACGGTTGTGATCAACACCGTCGCGAATCTCAACGAGGCGATCGAGAAGGCCAACGGAACCGAATACGGTCTCGGCGCCGCGGTGTTCACGCGCAGCGCTGCGAAGGGAGAAGCCGTTGCCTCTCGCCTGCGTGCCGGTGTTGTGACAATCAACTCCGTGCTCGGATTCGCGGCGATCCCGGCCCTACCCTTCGGCGGAGTCAAGGGGTCAGGATTCGGGCGCATCCACGGTGCCGACGGCCTGCGCGAGTTCAGCACCCCCAAGTCCGTCGCTCGCCAAACCAGCAAGGCGGCGTTGAACCTGCTCACGATGGAACGCAGCGATCGCGACATGCACCTCGTGGCGAAACTGATCCCCATGTTGCACGGCAAGGGCCGCTGAGGCACAGCGCGAGCTGATGCCGCTAGCTGATGCCGAGCGCAGTCTCGACGAGGCGGGTGAGCCGAATGGCCGCCGCCTCGTCGTGACGCAGAAGCAGGGGCGCCCGGTCGGTCACGATGCCGAGCCCTGCGTGAACAAGAACCGTGGCCTCTCGGCTATCAAGCTCGGGCCGCACGGCCTGCACTAGCGCCACCCAGTCAGCGATATGGGCACGCTGCACCGCGCGAAGCGCTCGCTGTTGCTCGGGGGCAAGGTTGCCCACCTCCGAAAAATACACGCGCATGAGCGCCCTGTTCGCGAAGGTGTGGTCAACGTAGCCGCGGCACAGCCTGCGGAGGGCCGCCTCGCTCGATGCCGACTGCTCGCGGGCGAGGAGCATGCCGCGCTCGAGTTCGATGGTGGCGCGATCGCAGGCCGCGAGCAGGAGCGCCGGCTTGCCGTCGAAGTGTCGATAGACGCCGGAGGGCGTGAGGTCGACCCGTGCCGCAATGTCTTCGATCGTCGATTCTGTGTAGCCCCGCGCGGCAAACATCTCGATCGCCGCGTCAATGAGCCGCTCGCGACGCGCCTTCTCATGTTTGATTGTCTCTGCGCCCTCTCGCCCGCTCTCCTCCCCGTGAGGTGGGGCAGGCGATGCGGATGCTGCAGAAGGTTCCGCAGGAAGGTTGCCGTCCAGCACCCGCCAGGCAACGTCGCGCAGGAGTGCCCGCAGGGTTGCGGAAGAAACTACGGTGTGGTGGGCCGTGATGCTGGCGATGGTGCTCAGGGCGGCGAAAACGATCATGCGCCTGTCGTCTTCTGATAAATCCGGGCGATACACGCGGTGAGCGTTTTCTACCCTCTCCCGCAAGAGCGCGAACTCTGCCGTGAGCTTGTCGCGGTCGGCTCTCTTGAGGTATCGCCCTTCCCACCGATAGATGCCGCCTGTGGCTCTCAGCTCGATGGTTGTGGCCAGCGTTTCGTCGATCAGCCGCGCCAATGCCGCGCGCGCCTCCTCTGCCGAGGTTAAGGGCAGAGCTGCCGCCTCATCCGTCGCCTCGATCAGTCGGTGGGCCAGCGTGGAGGCTGTCTGCACAAAAAGCGCGTACTTGTTCGGAAAGTGCCGGTAGAGGGCGGGCGCAGAGATACCGACGGCGGCGGCGATGTCTTGCATGCCAACGGGGTGATAGCCGTGCCGCGCAAACGCGAGTGCCGCAGCTTCTTCGATGCGCTGCTTGCGGTCCCGGGGTCGCAATCGCGCCTCACTGTTTGCCTGCGCAATAGCCATGCGCGCCAGCATACTTGCCTCGGCTCCACTGACGTGATTCCCGATTCACTTTGATCGATCCCATGATGTGAATACTCGTTAACAAAAGTCGTGACTTAACTCAGACCGACTGGCATACTCATTGCAATCCCCCTGGGATCCAGAGTCACCGCCTCATACAACGACGTAAGAGAGAGAACGCTGATGTCCGCACTTGCCTCCCCAACGATCTCCGCAGCGCAGCGCCGCAACCACTGGATGAACCACATCGCGACCCATGCCGAGATGAAGCCAGATGCCACGGCATTCAAGTTTCTCGGTGAGGTAACGACCTGGCGGCAGACGCGAGACCGCATGAACTCCTTCGCCGCGGCCCTGCAGCGCCGCGGCGTGGCCGAAGGTGACCGGGTTCTGCTCCTCACCCTCAACCGCCCGGAGGTGGTGATCTCCGTATTCGGCATCAATCAGCTCGCGGCCATCGCCGTTCCCATCAACATTCGTCTGACCCCGCCCGAGATTGCCTACATTGTCGACGACGCCGATGCCGACGTACTCATCGTCGAGGCGCCTCTCGTGCCCCTTGTCGGTGCCGTAGCGGAGCTCACCTCGCGAATCAAGAACGTCATTGTGATTGGCGAGGCCGGCGAAGGCCAAGAATCCTGGGCGGACCTCGTCGCAGAGGAGCCCGGCGACTTCAACGCCCCCGACGTCGCCGAAGACACGACATGTCTGATCATGTACACGTCAGGAACGACCGGCCGACCCAAAGGGGCCATGCTCGACCACGTCAACCTGTTCTCGCAGTCGATTACCTGCATTCGTGCGAACAATGTGTTCGACGAAAGCGACATCGCTTTCATGACCGCGCCGCTGTTTCATATCGCGGGCCTCGGCTCGATCTCGGCCAACTTCATCGTCGGGATTCCCACGATCATCCACCCGCTCGGTGCGTTCAATCCGAGCGAACTGCTCGACGCCTGGGAGCGGGAAAAAGCGACCATCGTCTTCAACGTGCCGCAGCAGTGGCAGGTCATCTGCGCTGACCCGTCCATCGCCGACCGCGACCTCCACCTGCGCATCATTAGCTGGGGTGCCGCTCCGGCATCCGACACCCTTCTGCGCACGATGGCCGACCGTTTTCCCCAGGCCCTCAACGTTGCCGTCTTCGGCCAGACCGAGCTGTCACCCATCACCTGTGTGTTGCGCGGCGAAGACTCCCTGCGCAAGCTCGGGTCGGTCGGCAAGCCCGTCCCCACAACCCAGTACCGGGTCGTCGACAACGATATGAACGATGTGCCCCGCGGCGAAGTAGGCGAGATCGTCTATCGGGGGCCCAGCCTCATGAAGGGGTACTGGCGCAAACCCGAGGAGACCGCGCAGGCGTTTGAGGGCGGATGGTTCCACTCCGGCGACCTCGTTCGTCAAGATGACGAGGGCTTCGTCTGGGTGGTTGACCGCAAGAAGGACATGATCATCTCCGGCGGCGAGAACGTGTACTGTGCCGAGGTCGAGAACGTCTTGGCCGCACACCCCAAGCTTCTCGAAGCGGCGATCTACGGTCGCGAGGATGAGCGTTGGGGCGAGGTTCCCGTCGCAGCAGTGGCCCTGCGGCCGGACGAAACCCTTACGCTCGAAGAGCTGCAGGAGTGGCTCGGCGACAAGCTCGCCCGCTTCAAGCAACCCAAGGATCTCGTGATCGTGCCCGTGCTGCCCCGCAACGCCGGCGGCAAGGTCAACAAAGTCGCACTACGAGCAAGCGACCGCGAACTGACCGTGGCCTAGGGCGATGAGGTCCGCAGTAGCCGCGCTGGTGAGGGAGCGCGGCGGCTCCGCCGTGCTCACCACCGTGTCGGTGAATGCTCCCCGCAACTATGAAGTGCTCGTGCGCATCATGGCATCCGGAGTCTGCCCCACCGACATCTATGGAATCGACGGCGGCTCCGGCGAGCGCTATCCCGCCGTGTTCGGTCACGAGGGCGCGGGAGTCGTCGAAGCGGTCGGTGACCTCGTCACGGGCGTCGCTCCGGGTGATCATGTGGCCCTGAGCTTCGACTCCTGCGGGGAGTGCCCCGCCTGCGCCGACGGTCACCCCGCCTACTGTGCCCGATTCGGTGAGCTCAACTACTCCCTCACCGTCGATGCGATCGAGACCGAAAACGAGCCGCAGCCTGTGACGACGGGATGGATGGCCCAGTCCGCGTGGGCCACACATGTGCTGGCCCGAGAGAGCAACACGGTGCGCATCGACGACGATGTCCCGTGGCCCATCGCCGCCGTGCTCGGCTGCGGCGCTCTGACGGGCGCCGGCACGGTGCTCAACGTGCTGCGACCGGGTCCCCTCGATGCCCTGCTCGTGATCGGAGCTGGCACGACCGGGCTCGCCGCAGTTATGGCCGCGCACCACCGCGCGGTCGGCACCATCATGGTGAGCGACCCAGACCCGAGTAGGCGAAAGATCGCGCTCGAACTGGGCGCGACCTCCGCCCACGACCCCTCCGTCATCGCCGAGCAGATCGCCGGCCTGCCCTCCCCCACCCATGCGATCGACACGGCCGGCGTGCAGCAGACCCTCGACCTCGCACTCGCCACCCTGGCGCCCCGGGGCGTATGCGCAAGCGTTGCGCTTCGTTCCGGCAGCAATAGGCTCACGCTGTCGCAGTCACGGCTCCTCTGGGGTCGCACGCTGCGCGGGGTCATTGAGGGCGACGCAGAGATCCGTCGCGACATCCCCACCCTCATCGCCCTCTGGCGTGCAGGGAGGTTACCCCTCGAGCGAATCATCACCCGCTACCCGTTTGCCGAGATCGACACCGCGATTGAGGATGCTCGCACCGGCCGCGTGATTAAGGCCGTGCTGCAGATGGATCCACAGGAGCATTCCCCCGCTCCCTCCGACAGCCGTGGTCTCAGCCTGCTCGAAACGCTGCGGACCCAACCCGTTAGCCAGCACGACCTCGCCCTCATCTGGAGGTCAATGCCCACAGTCTCGACCACGGAGTTGCGCGGCCTCTGGCGGGGATTCGGGCTCAGCCCCGACCACCCGGTGCAGCAGCAGCTCGTATCGAGCGGTTGGTTCGGCAAGCTATTTCGCTCCGATGACGAGGTCGCCCCGATCATCCGAGAAACGAACGAGGGCAGCCTCGTGATCGACCGTGAGCTTTCTCGCGGGGGGGCGACCCTGCGTGCCGTTGAGCACGACGGCATCGTCACTGCCGCCATGCTCTACAACCGGCAGCCCGTCGTGGACCTGTTCACCCGGCTCGGACCCGATGCCCTCCTCGGCGTCATGACCGGCCCGGGCACCCTGGCGGGCGGCCACCACTTCTACTTCGTTCTCGAACGGGCAGACGACCGCACCGTCACCGAGCCCCCGCGCGCCTGACCGTCAGGCACGCACCAATCCCATCCGCACGCATTCAAGGAGGAATGATGCACACAGCACACAGCACACGAACCACCCGGCACCGGCTCGCCCCGGCGGCCATCGCCGGTATGGCTATCACCGCTCTCACTCTCGCCGGATGCACCGGCCGCGAAGCAGGAGCAGACGCGGATTCTTCTGCCGCAGCCTGCAGCCCCGGTTTTAGCGACTCCGAGGTCAAGATCGGCGTGAGCATTCCGCTCTCCGGGCCGGCCGCCGCCTACGGTGCCATCGGGGAAACCATGCGCATCTACTTCGATGACCTCAACGAGGCGGGCGGCATCGAGTTCGCCGACGGCGTCACTCGCACCGTGGCAGTGACCGTGATGGACGACGGATACGACCCCGCTAAGACCGCGGCCAACGTTCGCACCCTCGTGGAGCAAGACAAGGTATTCGCCCTTGCTGGCGTTCTCGGCACGGGCGCTGCTGTAACGCTTGCCCCCTATGTCGAGGAGGCGAAGGTGCCCAACCTGTTCACAGGAACCGGGGCAGACGCCATCCTCGACCTGCACACGGGCGACACCACCTGGACCACCGGTTACCTGCCCCAGTACGGCTTCGAGGTCAAGGCCCTCGCCGAGTACCTGGCCGAACACCACGCCGACTCGACGGTCGCGATCCTCTTTCAGAACGACGACTTTGGCCAGAGTGTGCGCACGTGGTTCGAGGAGGAGTTCGAGGGAACCGGTCTCGAGATCGTTGCGGCCGAATCGTATGAGCTGAGCGCGGCATCCGTCGACAGCCAGGTCACTGCCCTCGCGTCGTCGGGCGCCGATGTGTTTCTCAACTGGGCCACGGGGGCATTCGCCACGCAGTCACTCAAGAAGAAGCTCGAACTTGGATGGGATGCCACGACTGTCGTGAGTTCGACCGCTGCGGACGCCAACTTCTTCCTCAAGCCGGCCGGGCCTGGCGCTGCCGACGGCGTCGTCTCGATCGCCTACACGAAGGACATCACCGACAGCGCAAATGCGGGAGACGAAGGCTTCGATGCCTGGGTCGCCTTCGCGGAGAAGTACTCCGACGAGGTCAACGTGCTCTCGGCACCTGCGGCAACCGGCTACCAGGTTGGCCAGCTTCTCGAGGCAGCCCTCGTATCGATGGACGGTTGCACACGGGAGGCGCTCGTCGAGGCTGCCGCAGAGTTCGACGGGCTCGAACTCGACCTCGCTCCCGTGGCCATCAGCACCGATGCCGACTACCCGTTCGTCTTTCGCGAGCTCGGCGTTCAGGTCTTCAACGGATCCACCTGGGATCTGAGCGACAGCACGTACAGCATCGGCTAGCGATGCCAGCGGATGCCTCGGGCCTTGGTTCCGGGGTCCGAGGCATCCCGCACCCTCGTTGCACCAACCACACCCGCACCCGCACCATCGCCAGGAGGACCAACCCCATGAGCGCACTTCTCGACGTGAGCGACATCCGGCTCTCCTTTGGCGGTCTCCAGGCGCTCGACGGCCCGAGCCTCACCGTGGCAGACGGCGAAATTGTGGGCCTCATCGGCCCCAACGGCGCCGGCAAAACGAGCCTGTTCAACTGCATCAGCGGTCTCTACCGACCGCAGTCCGGAAGCATCCGCGTGCAGGGCAGCGAGGTGACCACGATGCCCCGGCATCGAATCGCCTCCCTCGGAGTTGGCCGCACGTTTCAGAACCTCGGGCTGCTGCCCTCCCAGACGGTCATCGACAATGTGCTTGCGGGCGCCTATCACTCCACCCGGGGCGGCTTCGTCGCCACCGCGCTCGGCCTAACGAGCCTTCGCCGCACAGAGACCGCCATCCGTGCCGACGCCATCGACCTTCTCACCGAGCTCGAACTCGCCGCAGTGTCAGATCGGGTCGTCGGCACTTTGCCCTTCGGCACGCTCAAGCGCGTCGAGCTTGCTCGCTCCTTGATGAGCGGCCCGCGCTTGCTGCTGGTCGACGAGCCCGCCAACGGGCTCATCCACGATGAGGTGCTCGAACTCGGCACAACTCTGCGGCGACTCGCGAGCGAACGCGGCACCGCAATCCTGCTCGTGGAACACCACATGGGACTCGTGATGTCCGTGTGCGATCGCGTCGTCGTGCTCAACTTTGGTCGCCTCATCGCCGAGGGCGACCCTCGGGAGGTCGCGCGCGACCCCGCCGTCGTCGCTGCCTACCTGGGGAGGGCGGCCGCGTGAGCCTCCTGACCGTTCGCATCGACTCCGCCGGGTACGGACCCGTCACCATTCTGCGCTCCGTGGAGTTCGAGGTTCCCGCCGGCGGTCGCCTTGTTATCCTCGGCGCCAACGGCGCAGGCAAAACCACAACGCTGCGCACCATCAGCGGGTTGTGTCGTGTCTCGGGCAGCATCGCCTTCGACGGCGTCCCCGTCGCGGGCCTCGCCCCGCACCGCATCGCCTCGCTCGGCATTGCCCATGTGCCCCAGGGCCGTGGAACCTTCCCCGACCTCACGGTGCGCGAGAACCTTCAGGTGGGCGGCGCCTCGAGGCCAACGCGAGAGGTTGCCTCGGAGGTCTCGCGCTGGCTTGACCGCTTTCCCCGTCTGGCCGAGCGGGCGAACCGGCCGGCATCCGGTCTCAGCGGCGGCGAACAACAACTGCTCGCCGTGGCCCGCGCCTATATGTCGAAGCCGCGTCTCGTTCTGCTCGACGAGCCCTCACTCGGCCTCGCACCCAAGATCACCACAGAGCTGTTCGCAACGCTCGACGAGATCGGCAGAGACACGGGGACCGGCATGCTCGTCGTCGAGCAGAACGCCGAGCTTGCCCTCGGTATCGCCGAAAACGCGCTCGTGATCGAAAGCGGCACGATCACGGTGCGCGGCACCGCATCCGAACTCCGCGACAACGACGCCGTTCGCCGCGCCTATCTGGGCGTCTAGCACCCCCTCCGCGCTACTACACGAGACGAAAGACAACGATGTTTCTGCAACAGCTCGCCGACGGAATCGCCACAGGTGCCATCTATGGCGCACTGGCGCTCGCAATCGTGCTCGTCTACCGGGCCTCGCGCACTCTGAACTTTGCCCAGGGAGAGCTCGCCCTTCTCGGCGCCTACCTCTCGTGGCAACTCACGGTCTGGGGCCTGTCAATCTGGATGGCCGTGGTGGTGTCGATGGCGGCGCTTGCCCTGCTCTCTATCGGCATCGAACGGGTGCTCGTGCGCCCGCTCGTGCGGCGACATCAGCATCTGCCCCTCATCATCGTGACCCTCGGTCTCATGATGGCCACCAACGCCATCATCGGCTGGCTATGGTCGCACCAGACCAAGGAGGTTCCTGCGCTTTTCGGGTCGGGCACCGTAGCCATCGGTGGCATCGCCGTCTCTCGGCAAGACGTGGGAATCGTCGCGACCGTTGTCGTCGTCTCCCTCGCCCTCGCCGCCCTCTTCAGCTTCTCTCGAATCGGTTTGCACATGCGGGCCGCCGTTTCTGCACCCGAATCCGCCGAACTCTCGGGCATCTCCACGGGGCGAACCATGGCGATCGGGTGGGGCATTTCGGGGGCAGTGGGGGCCCTCGCCGGAACCCTCATCGCCCCAGAGCTTTTCTTGCACCCCGGGATGATGGCACCGGTTCTCATCTACGCCTTCGCTGCAGCGACCCTCGGCGGTCTCGAATCCCCGCTCGGCGCGATCCTCGCCGGCATCGCCGTTGGTGTCATCGAGAACCTCGCTGGCAGCTACATCCCCGTGGTGGGATCCGAGGTCAAGCAGGTTGTTGCCCTGCTCATCATCGTGGTCGTGCTGCTTGTGCGACCCCAGGGCATGTTCGGACGACGAGAGCTGGTGCGAGCATGACCACAACAACCCCGCGCCCCACGACCCCTGCGCCGCAGAAGGCAACACGAACCTCGGTTTCCGAATGGCTCCGTCGGCCCAGGCCTCCCCTCGTACTCCCTCGCTGGCTAACGCTCGTGCTGCTCGTTGGCGGCGGCGCCGCACTCGCCGTCGTGCCGCTCGTGAACCCGAGCTATATCAACCTCAACCTCACGCTCGTGATGATCTGGACCATCACCGGGCTCGGGCTCAACCTGCTCGTAGGTTTCGGGGGGCAGGTCTCGCTCGGCCACTCGGCCTTCTTCGCCCTCGGCGCCTACTCTGTTGCGGTCGCGGGAGAAGCTGGCATTCCGCATCCGCTCACCCTCGTCATCGCCGCACTCCTGCCCTTCGTCATCGGCTATGCGATCGGGCTACCGGCCCTCCGACTCAAGGGCCTGCAACTTGCCCTCGTGACTCTTGCCCTGGCGATGGCGACCCCGGCGGCGATCCGAGCTCTGGAGCCGCTGACCCACGGCAGCCGGGGCATCGCCATCTCAGGCCGTCCTCCGGAGTGGATTCCCCTTGCCCACGATCAGTGGGTCTACTATCTCGCGCTCATCATCGCCGTGATTGCCTACATCACAACGCGCCGACTCTCCCGCGGGCGGATCGGCCGTTCCTTCATCGCGGTGCGCGACGCCGAACTCGTTGCCGAGACCCTCGGAGTCAATGTGGCGCAGACCAAGACCCGGCTGTTCGCGACTTCCGCCGCCTATGCCGGTGTGGCCGGCGGGCTCTACGCGATGTTGCTCGAATACATCGGGCCAGAGAACTTCAACCTGTTGCTGTCGGTGTCGTTCATCACCCTCATCGTGGTCGGCGGGCTCGCGACCGTGCCCGGCGCCGTGCTCGGCGCGCTGTTCATCCAGTTCGTGCCAACACTCACCTCGACCATCAGCCCCGCGGCAACGGGCGCCGCCTATGGCATCGTCCTGATCGTGTTTGCGTTCTTTGTGCCGTACGGTCTCGTGGGCTTGGGCCGGGCACTGTTCGGGCGACTCGTGGCCAAGATTCCCGGCTAGCTGCCGCACGCTCACCGAGCCCCCACGCGCATGACCGTCAGGCGGCAAGGAGGGCCCTCCGATTTTCGGTAATATTTCGGTTGGTCGCCGGACGGCGCTCGGGGGGAATGCAGGGGGAAACATCATGCGTCGCAGGTTCATTGCCGCTGGAGGCACGTTGGCACTGGTTGTGGCACTGGGCTGGCCATCTGCCGCCGTCGCAGCTCCCCCCACCGCCGGCGTGACAATTTCCGACACCGTATTGGCGATAGGCGAAACCGCTGTGGTCACCATCACCTTCTCCGAGGCCGTGACGGGCGTCACACTGAGCTCTGTATCGGCGACCGGAGGCGCGCTGTCTGCTCTTACCACCAGCGACAACGTTACGTACACGACGGTATTCACGCCGTCTGCTGCCACGCAGTCGACCGGCAACGTGGTCACGCTCGACTTCGCAGGCATTCAGAACGGGGCAGGGGAGGCCACCAGCGGAGCTATTGTTTCGGACCCCTACACCGTTGATACGGTTCGACCCGTGTTGGCGTCGAGCATTCAGATCTCCGACACACAGTTGATCCTTGGTGAGACCGCCACGGTCACGTTCGTTTTCACTGAGATAGTGTCCGGGTTCGATGTTGGGGATGTCACGGTGCCCAACGCGAGGCTTTCGGGCTTCAGTACCTCTGACAGCCGGGTCTGGACCGCTACCCTCACACCCGACGCCGATGTCACAGAACCCCTCAACTCACTCACCCTCTACTACTCCAGCATCACCGATGCGGCGGGCAACGTCGGCCAGAACGATGTCAGCTCCGGGAATTACGGGGTCTCCACGGCCGGCCCCAGGCTGGCGGGCCCCATCACCATCTCGGACACTGCTCTGCGCGCCGGCGATACCGCCACGGTCACGTTCACCTTCGCCGAACCCGTGACGGGCTTCGGTACTGCGGATGTCATCACCCCTAACGGCGTCCTGAGCATGCCGACCTCGCCCGATGGCGGCACGACATGGACGGCCACCTTTACCCCGAACCCCGGCACGCAGGCTGCCGCCAACACGTTCATGCTCATTTACAACGGGGTGACGACCGTCACGGGCAATGCGGGTGCAGGCTCCGCCAGTTCCGGCAACTACGCCGTCGACACGCTGCCGCCCACAGCAGCGATCTCGCTGTCTGATAGCGCCCTAGCGAGCGGAGAAACCGCGACGGTCGTCTTCGCCTTCTCCGAGGCAGTCTCCGGATTCGACGCCTCCGACATCGCCGCTGGCAGCGCGACGCTCAGCTCGCTCGCCTCCGCGAACGGCGGGGTCACCTGGACCGCGACCCTCACACCGGATGCGAACACCATCAGCCCCTCCAACGTGATTGCCCTGAACCTGGCCGGAATCACGGACCTCGCAGGCAACGGCGGAACCGGCACCGTGACATCTACGGCCTATGCGGTGGACACCGTGACCACGCCGGCAGTCACGCCTCCCGCGCCTCCCGCGCCTCCCGCCGAGCCCGCCGTGGCCCCGCTGGCGGGCGTTGCGGGCAGCCCGCTCCCCCTCACCGGAGGCAACCCAACGGGGATGCTACTGGCCGGCGCCCTGCTCACCGCCGCAGGTCTCGCCCTGACGGTCGCTCGTCGACGGGTCGAGGCGTAGCCTCCGAGCGTCGTTTTCTACCTTTCCTCGCCGCGGACGGTGATGCACACTTAGTGCATGTGGAGATTCCTGAACGCGGTGAGGCGCGGGGAGCACCGCGTCGCGCCGACGACCTGGATCGCCGCGATCGCCGCCGCTGTATACGCGATCTCGCCGATCGACCTCATCCCCGAACTTCTGCTGGGGCCGCTCGGCTTCGCGGACGACATCGGGGTCTTGGGAATACTTGCCGTGCTCGTCGCCCGAGAACGGCGGCGGTGGCAGGAGCGACTTAGAGCGGCTTCTGACTGACCCTCGGCCAGCCGCTCGGAGAAGTACTGGTCTGAGGCCCATTGCGGACTGGCGAGTGGTCAGGTTCTGCATCAAAACTCGCGCTATGGCGCAGAAAGTGGCCACTCACGCAGCCGCCGA
>NZ_JBACFR010000115.1:0-38520 GCF_056262345.1 Homoserinimonas sp. | reverse complement strand
TGAGAAGAAAGGCAACACGTTTGCCGTTGAGAGTTCCGTACTTCATGGGGGAACGATAGGCAGGCAGCCTCGACGCCACCTGCGCATTGAGCTAACTCACACGGAATACCGCACCGACTCAGCGCCCACGAAATATGCGGGGGTCAGTTGCCCATGATGATGGCAACCGCGAGGGACACCGCACCACCGGCGAGCGCGACGGCACCGCCTGCCGCCCACATTCTGCGCACGATCCTCGCGACGACGAGCTCACGCCGAATGGGCTCGAACGATTCGACCAATGACACGCTTTCTGGCGACGAAGATGGGTGGGCTTGCCAGGTTGACTCGGCGGTTGCCGCGTCGACAATCATGCCGATCTGGAGGGGCCCGAGAATCACGGGTCGGCGCGAAACCCATCGAGTGAGTTGCGACGAGGCAACCACGTCCACATCGCGCGGTTGACCCGTGACAGTGATGCTTTCTGGTTCGACCACGGCAATGACACCGATCACGGTGACCGGAAGATCAACCGCTGTCGAGAGGGCCGTCTCAGCCTGACCAACCGCGAGGGTGACCTGCCGCAGATGAGGGAGCCGGTGACCCGCCACGATAAGTGATCGCTCAGATACCCACACGTCCTGACCCGAGAAGCTCGCCGCTCGCACCGCATAGACGCCGCCGGGCCCGATGACGAGGTGATCCACACACGACTGGGACTCGGCATCCCGGATGGGAACAGAATGCACGACCGTCCAGCCGTCGGCCAGCCGAGCGAGGGCACGCGCGACCTCCACCTCGCCGAGGGCCGCCCAGAGCCACGAGCGACTGTGCACGGTGAGTGGACTGCGACCGAAGAATCTCTGAATCGGCGTGCGCTGCGGCGCTTCTCCCTGGGCTCGAAGAAACTCCGATGTTGCCGAACGCCACTTATCTGGAGCAGGGTCGTCTGGCGGTACCTCGTCGAAGTGCACGTTCGAGTTCATGCTGATCGATTCTCACCGGGAGATCCTCCTGCCGGCGCGGGTCCCCCGACACGACCTTGAGGCGTTGGTGTGGTCGTGGGGTAAGCATTCTGCCGGTATGCCCCGCCTTCAATCCCCCACTCGGGGGTGATTGTGGCCTGCGCGCGAGCAGCGGGGCCAACATTCGAGCATGTTTTCGCAGGGATTCGCCGAGGCGGACTTGATCTGCGCCGTGTGGGGGCGCATTCTTTAAGCAGATCAACTCATCGTCCGGAAGAGCCGCACCAAGTGCCGCACCGGGCGATGAGTCCGTTAAGGGGTACTGGTTCTAAGGGGCGCTGGTTCCGACGAGCGGCTCCAGAAAGTCGCGAACGTCCTCGATCTCTTCCATAACAATGCCGTGTCCCGCCCCCGGATACTGCCTCATCGTGAGGGTGCTGTGTTGCGGCAGCCACCGGCCCGTGAAATCCGTGGCAGCCAGCGGAATTACCGGGTCAGCGGTATCGCGCCCCCAGAAAAGCGGCGGTCGCAGCGCTGGGAGCGTTGCGTCGCCCGGCGCATCTCCGGGCACGACAAACCCTGAGAGACACACATACGCGGCACAGCGCTCGGGATCGAACCGCATGAGGTGGGTAGCGAGAGCCCCGCCCTGACTGAAACCCACTACGGCGACGGGCCCCGACGGCCCAGTCCTGTCGAGCCACTCCAGCAGGCCGCGCGTCGCCGCGGCGACCCCGTCAGCGTCGGGCAGGCCGGGAGCGGCCGTGGGAAACCAGGTGTACCCACCACCGGGGAATGGCAGCGGTGCCCGCGGCGCTGCGTAAACGGCATCGGGCAGCAAGAAGGGCGCTAACTGCATGAGGTCTTGTTCGTGGGACCCCCTGCCGTGAAGCAGCACGACGAGAGGGCGGCCCTGCCTCTCCCCGGCGGGACGAGACCACGCCACCACTGAATCGTCGACCTCGAGAACGGGGGTTGCGGTCATGTCGTTTGTCCTTTGCTCGGCGCCTGGTCGGTTATCGGCCCCAAGATTGCCGTGGCGACGGTCGAATGCACAGAATCCTCATTGCTCGGGTGAAACCCTCCCGCAAGAACATCGCGATAAAGCCTGCCGAGCTCATGAGAGGACCGAAACGACGCCCCGCCCGCAACCCGCACGGCCTGGTCGATGCAGAACCGGGCGGTTTCGGTTGCCCGCAGCTTGAGGCCGGTCAGCGCCCTGAACCATTGATCGCCCCTGTCGACGAGGTCGTCGATGTCGCGGGCGAGCGTGTCGAGCTGGGGTGTTAGCGCGTCGATGGCGATCGCGGCGTCGGCGAGCTTCCATCGCGTGATGGGGTCTTGATCGGCCGAGATTCCCGTGCGCAGCGACCTGCGTGACCGTGCGGCCTCGACTCCGAGTTCCAGTCCGCGCTCGGCGATCCCTCGATACACCGATGAGACGAGAGTGAGGAACGTGGCGAAGATCGCGAAGACGATCGGATGCGCCGACGGGCCAACGGGGCGGTGGCCGAAAACCCTGTCGGGGCGCGCCCGTGCTGAGCTGAGCCGGGTCGTGTTGCTCTGACTTGCGCGCATGCCCACCGTGTCCCAGTCATCGACGATCTCGATGCCGTCGGTGCCGCGCTCGAGGAAGGCATGGACGAGCTGTGGCTTTGGCCCCGACGAGTCGAGCCCAAACACCCCGAGTCGAGTCCACACGGGAGACAGGCTGGTGAAGATCTTGGTGCCCGTGAACTCGTAGCTTCCGTCGTCACCTGGTCGAGCATCCGTCGTGCTGCCGAACAGCACAAGATCGTTGCCGGGTTCGCTCACGCCGAAGGCGAAGATCTCCCCCGCCGCGGCCTCATGCAACACATAGGCCAAGGAGTCGTCGCCGCGGTCGAGGAGCACCCTGGCAACGCCCGTCCACACGAGATGCATGTTGATGGCGAGCGCGGTCGCCGGCGATGCTGCAGCCAGGCGCGACTGCTCCCTCGTAACCTGAGCGAATCCGAGCCCGGCCCCGCCCCATTCGACCGGCACAAAGGCTGCAAGGTATCCGGCAGCGGCGAGGTCGGCAAGATCCTCATGAGCGAAGCTATTGTCGCGGTCGTATTCGGCAGCCCGCAGACGGATACGCTCCAACAGGTCATCGGTAAGAATCGTCACCGCTCCAGCATGTCACGGCGGGCTCGTGACGGCCCGCTCGATTAGCGCTTGATTACCGCACGACGAATCAGAACAGTGCCGGTTGCATCCCCGCAGGCATCGGGAGGTCGCCCACCAGCGTCAGCCGCTGGGTTGCCCGCGTCATGGCCACGTACAGTGCAGCAGAACCCCGCGGCAGGCCCTCAACGATGCCGGTCGGGTCAACCACGACGACGGAGTCGAATTCGAGCCCCTTCGCGTCCTGCGGGCTGATCACCACGATCGGCTCCAGCAGGCTCTCTGAGCCATAGACAACCTCGCCTTCAAAGGCATCCCGCAGCGAGGAATAGACGTCGGTCAGCATGCTGGGAGGTGCGATGACGGCAAGGGTTCCCACCGTGCTGATGGCTCGATCCTGGCGCACCGCCGAGACGACATCCGGAGCCGAGGCCACGGGCCACGGAGTGCTTCGCACCGAGCGGGACGGGGTGACGGGCAGGCCGTGTGAAATGGCAAACTGTTCCGCCGCCTCGGCGATCTGGCTGGGAGTCCGGTAGTTGACCGTGAGCTCCTCCAACCGCCACCGGTCGTCGGCAGGATTGCGCCCGAGGAGGGGGCGCAGCGCCTGGCGCCAGGACGGCGCCGCGGTAGCCGCAGAAGCCTGAGCGATATCGCCCACGATCGTAAATGACCGCATGGGACAGCGACGCAACAGCAAGCGCCACTGCATCGGAGAGAGCTCTTGCGCCTCGTCGACAACGACGTGGCCATACGTCCACGACCGGTCCCCCGCCGCTCGTTCGGACGTCGTGGAGCGCCCGGCAGTCTCGGCAAAGTTAGCCGCGAGCGATGCTGCGTCGACCATCCCGCCCACCTGCATGTTTTCGATCGCCGCCTCGGCGTTCTCGATGTCGCGCTTGTGCTGTGCCTTCTCTTCTCGCTTGCGGGCTGCATCCACTGCGTCGTATTCGCCCAGGAATTCTGCTGCCTCATCGAGCAACGGAACGTCCTCGACAGTGAATGGCGCGGAACGCTCTCGACGCAGCAATGCGCGCTGGTCGTCCGACCAGTTGGGGGTGAGTTCGGCGAGCCACTGCGGCCGGGCGAAGAGATCCTGCACGAGCTTCTGTGGCGTCAGCGGCAACCAGGCGGTGTTGAGCGCGATGCGCACGTCATCTGCCGTGCGCAAATCCTCACGCAACATCGCGAGGTCGGAGTCGTCAATCGCGTTGCCCTGGGCCCGCAACTGCTCCGCATATTGGCGGGCGAGTTCCGAAAGTGCCGACTTGACGAACGTGACTCTGGCCTCGTTATGCGGTTTGCGCGTATCCCGCGCCTTGGCGATAGCGCGCTCGACCGTGGCAGGGTCGAGCATGACGGTGTCCCCGTTGACGATCATGGGCACGGGATGCTGCGGCGCCCGCTGCCTCGACCGCACGGCCTTCGACACCAGGTCTGCCATGCCCGAGCGCCCCTTGATTGCGGCCACGGCGGGAACATCGTGTTCCGTCGCGGTCACGTCGGGGAACAACCGCCCCACGCTCGCGAGTACCACGCCCGTCTCTCCGAGTGAGGGCAAGACCGACTCGATGTAGTTGAGGAACGATGCCGATGGGCCAACGATCAGCACACCGGAACCGCGCAGGCGCTTGCGGTGTGAGTAGAGCAGGTAGGCGGCGCGGTGAAGCGCGACGGCGGTCTTGCCTGTTCCCGGCCCGCCCTGCACAACGAGGATGCCGTTCATCTCGGACCGGATGATGCGGTCCTGTTCGGCCTGGATCGTAGCGACGATGTCGGTCATGCGACCGGTGCGCTCGGCGCTCAGCGCTGCGAGCAGGGCGCCCTCCCCCTGGTGCCCATTGCCGTCCGCAAGAAGCTCGGAGTCGAACACCTCGTCTTCGATGCGTACGACGGTGCGGCCCTGGGAGATGAGGTGCCTGCGTGCGCGCGCACCGAGCGGGGTTGCCGCGGTCGCCTGGTAGAACGCGCTCGCCTGCGGCACCCGCCAATCGAGCAGGATCGGCTTTTGGTCTTCGTCTCTGAGGCCGATGCGGCCGATGTATTTGGTCGAATCGTCGTCGTCATCATCGTCGGCGAACTGGATGCGGCCGAAGGCGAGACGTTCGTTGACGTCGCGCAACTGAGCGATGCGGTCTTCGTAGAGCCGAGCGAACGTGTCGCGCTCTGTGCGGCTCTGATGGGTTCCCCCGCTGCCGCCCTGCGCCCTAATGGCTACTAACTGACGTTCCGCATCCTCACGCAATTCGTCTAGGCGCGCATAGAGGCCCGCCACGTAGTCGCGCTCATGCTCAAGTCCATCTTCGATCACGAAAAGCCAGCCCCTTTAGAAAAAATCCAGCCCTCAAGCTTACGGCATGGCGATGATCAGATTTTCGCGCCCCTTTGTCCTTCCATTCGACTTCGGCTGGCGACCACTCGCTCGAGCATCACTGCCTCGTCATAGGCCGCGGCGGCCACATCGCGGCCGAGCACGATTCGGTGCCGCGCAAACGCCAACCGGGTGGCGCTGCGGGCAAACTCGTCGAAAGCATCGCCGATGCCATGGCTGCGCGCCCAGGCAGCAGCGGCCCTTCTGCCCTGCCCGGTAGAGAGCAACGCGACCTCTTGCTGGGTGAACCAGCCAGCATCCGCATATTCCTGCAGGTGTCGGCGAGTGAGCGTTCTCTCTTGCCCTCGCAAGAAGAACACGATCACGAAGCCGATGATGAACAGGGGAACCTGCACCGTGAAGTAGTAGGCATAGAAGTTGGTGACGAAGAGCGCCGACGCATTCCAGAACGCGTGAAGCGCGATCGCCGGGAGCAGCCCGAGCAGCCACCACCCGATCATTCCGCCGGCGCTCGCGCGACGTGAGGCGAAACCCATGACGAGCCCTGTGCACGCCGTGAACATGACATGGGCGAAGGGCGACATGAGCCCGCGCATGACAAAGATCTCGCCGACATCGCCCGGCACCTGAGACTCGGCGAGGGCGATTCCGAAGTACTGCACGTTTTCGGTGAAGGCAAAGCCGACGGCGATCATGGCGCCATAGACAACGCCGTCAACGGGCCCGTCGAACTGGCGCCGAATCGCCCAGAACAGCACGAGCAGGCCGAAGCCCTTTCCCACCTCTTCGACGATGGGCGCCTGCACCACGAGCCCAAAGAACGTCACCCAGAAGCCGTCGCCCACGCCCACGGCGGCCGCAATGATCTGCACGCCGAGGTCGAAGATCAACGCGATGGCGACGGAGGCTGCGGCGCCCCAGAGAAACGCAAACACGAGCGCACCCCGAGGCTCGGGCTCCCATCGGTCGATCCAGCGGATGCCGATGAGCACGATGATGAGCGGAATCACCGCGAGTATGCCAGCGACGATAAACGCGCCCCCGCCGAGAAACGAGAGAAGGTAGACGCCTACGGCGAGAGCGATGAGCGACAGCACCGAATAGCCCAGCACCGCAAGAATGAGGACCGTGTTATCTCGTCGCCCCCGGCTCAGGCTGACAGGGCGAGCCGAGTGCACGACCGGCTGCGGGTTGGCCGATGGCTGACCGTCGTGAGACACGAGCTCGTCGGCAGCCGTCACAGTTGTTGCTCGCGCAGGATCTGCAGCGCACGGTTGACCCGGTCGCTGAGCCCTGCAACCCCCCGGTTGGTTCGGCGTTCGAGTTCGTCGATGGCCTGCACCAGCTCGGCCCGCTGTCGACCATTGACGAGCGCCCACTCCGCCCTGGCCCGCAGCGACAGTCGCGCCGCACGATCAGCCAGCACGATGCTGATAGCGGGCAGCAATAGCGAAACCAGCCCGACGATCAAGCCTGTCGGCAGGGAGAAGTCCTGCGCGAGGGCAATCCAGATCGCGGCGAGCGCAAGCACGGAGAAAGCGATGGGGATCAGTCGCAGCCAGCGCGCGATCGACTCGTGCCTCACAGCCTCGCGCTCATCGATCACCGCGAGCTCCTGCCTCCAGCGCTCGATGTCGGCCTTGGTTACCTTGCGGGCGTTGGTATCGCTCACCCGAAGGCGGAGGACGGCATAGCCCTGCACGTCTCGCGTCAGCAACCGAACGAGCCCCACGACGACGAGACCCGACACAATCACCATGACGGCGAGCGCGAGAACAAGGCCGCCGGTGAGGCCCCACCCCGTATCGAGCACCATGCTCGCCCCCAGGGCGACCCCGAATGCGGAGAGCACGGCGGCAAGGGCGGCTAGGGGCAGAACCCAGAAGATCTCGTGAGCCCGCCGCCGGGCGAAGCGCGCGCTTCCCGCCCGGGCGGTGCGGCTATCGACCCACGCGGTGCCGATATCGGCGATCTGAAACAGGAGGGCACTAAGCCACAGAACAAGCAGCCAGAGCGCGGCATCCCACCAAATATTCACTTCCGACAAGCTACCCGGCCTGGCCGACCAAGTCGAGCGCGCACACCGCTGAGACGAGAATCAGCCGATGCGCCGATGCCGGTCCCCGCTGTGCTGAGCAGCACCTCAGCCCCCCGCTGGTTCGGCAGAGCCACTCGTCGACGTAGGCCGGATTATCGGGATTACGCCCGTCGTCGGCACGAGCCCACTCAGGCGCTCGGGGCGCAGGACGCGGCGAACTTCTTCCTCCGTCATATAGCCGTTCTCCACGACAAGATCGGCAATCGATGCGGTGCTCGTGAGCGCGGTGTGCGCAAGAGCAGCCGAGGCCGCATAGCCGATGTACGGGGTCAGCGCCGTGACAACGCTCACCGAGGTCTCCATCTCGGCAGCAAGACGCTGCACATTGGCGGTGATGCCATCGATGCAGTTGACCCGCAGCGTGCGGCATCCATTCGTCAACCACGCCAGCGACTGCAGGATGCTGTGGGCGATTACGGGCTCGAACGCGTTGAGCTGCAATTGGCCGGCCTCTGCCGCCGCTGTCACGGTGGCGTCCGCTCCCACGATGCTGAACGCGATCTGGTTGACCACTTCGGGAATAACGGGATTCACCTTGCCCGGCATGATCGACGACCCTGCCTGGCGCGCCGGGAGAAAGATCT
This sequence comes from Homoserinimonas sp., assembly GCF_056262345.1. NCBI lineage: Bacteria > Bacillati > Actinomycetota > Actinomycetes > Micrococcales > Microbacteriaceae > Homoserinimonas > Homoserinimonas sp. Next base: position 30,414 of record NZ_JBACFR010000115.1, on the reverse strand, counting down.
CGCCGAGGCCGGACTGAGGGCCAGAGCTGAGCAGTCGCAGGTCATTGCAGATCTTCGACAGCTTCACGGCGGCGCGCTTGAGAGTTCCACTCACCGACATGAAGACACCCACATCGCTTGTCGCCTCGATGAGGTCCTTGGCGGTGACCGCTTCGATTCCTGCGACATCAGCAAGGTGGCGGCACACCGCTTCTGCGTACCGCGGGTGCGCCGTGATGCCGGTACCGATCGCCGTGGCCCCGAGGTTGATCTCGCTGAGAAGCGGAATCGTCTCGGCTAGTCGGTCGTGGTCCTCCATCAGCGTGTGCGCGAATCCGCTGAACTCCTGGCCCAGCGTCATCGGCACGGCATCCTGCAGCTGTGTTCTGCCCACCTTCACGATGTCCGAGAACTCGACGCCCTTGCGCGCGAACGCGTCGGCAAGCAGCGAGTGCTCCGCGAGTAGCCGCCGAAGGCCGAAGATTACGCTGAGCTTGACCGCAGTTGGGTAAACATCGTTGGTGCTCTGCCCACGGTTGACGTCGTCAAGCGGATGCAGCCACCGGTAGTCGCCGCGCTCATGGCCCATAAGTTCCAGGCCGCGGTTCGCAATGACCTCGTTGGCGTTCATATTGGTAGAGGTGCCAGCACCTCCCTGAATTACCCCCACGACAAACTGATCGTGCAGCTTGCCCGACGCGATCTCTTCGCACACGCGATCGATGATGTCGGCCTTCTCTGCAGACAGAGTGCCGATCTCTCGGTTGGCTCGGGCGGCCGCTTGCTTGACCCGGGCGAGAGCCCTGATCAGATCGGGATACACAGAAATGGGCCGCCGAGTGATGGGAAAGTTCTCGAGTGCTCTCGCCGTGTGGATTCCCCAATAAACGTCGGCGGGGACTTCGAGGGTGCCGAGCGAGTCGCTATCGGGCCTCGTCTGATCGCCCCCAATTATGGTGACAGGTGCTGTCATCGCGGGTTTGTTGGTGGCATCCGGACTGGTCACGGCGTAGAACTCCTTATACAGCGAGGTATGGGCAACGTTGCCCGCCACAAGCCTAACAATCCGGGGCAGAAGCGACAGTCCACCGGTATGGCCAAAACCACCAAACGCGCGAATGCGCGCCAATTGCCCTCAATTTGTCCTCGAAGGGGCGAGTTTCTCGCGGGCCGCGCTCGCCAGCCGTGATAAATAAACCTTGTCGCTAGGCCCGGCTCTGCCGTTACTATTCTCGAGAAGCTCAAAGTTAGTCTTTCTCACTGTCGGGGATCCCCCTCACAGAGGGAGGGGCGAGGTCGTACTACAGACCTCTGGGGGACAGCGGCCGAGCTCGACTGAGCGCGGTCACACAGAGAGGGTTGACGCCTTGCTAGATGATGACGTTGTGACGGTCCCGGCCGGTTGGTACCCGGACCCGATGGGTCTCCCGCAGCTGCGCTGGTGGGATAACCATTCGTGGACCGAGTTCACTTCGGCGACCCGCACGCCCCTCATCGTTCAGGATGAGCCGCGCCTGGCATACGCCGACGACTCCACTCGCCAGACCAACGGCCGTTCCGCGTCAGAGCCGCCGCTGACCAAGGCAGAGCTCATCTCTACCCTGCGTCAGCTTGAGCCCCCCAAGCCACAGCAGATCGAGCGCAGCCACCCCGCCCCCAGCTTCGCCCCCGACGACTCCGCCGCCGAGGATGCGGCCAGAGCAGCCGCAGCCTACGCAGAGCAGCAGGCTGCACAGCAGGCGGCCGCACACGCTTCGGCCCAGGCCGCAGCACAGCAGCGCGCAGCACAGCAGCAGGCAGCGCAACAGGCAGCCGCACAGGCAGCACAGCAGGCCGCCGCTCAGGCCGCCGCTCAGCAGGCCGCGTACCAGCAGCAACAGCAGGCAGCGCAGCAGGCCGCCTTCCAGCAGGGATTTGCCCAGCAGGGGTATGCCCAGCCGGGCGATCCCTCCCAGCAGGGGTATGCCCAGCCCGGATTCGCTCCGCAGCAGCCGCGTGACCCCTACGACTTCGTACCAGGGCCGACAGAAGAGCCTCGTCCCGCGCGCTCATCGGTCAACTACTCCGACGGTCCAGGCTATGCGCAGCCAGAAGCAGACCAGGCGCGCTCCCGTTTTCAGGAACCGTCGCAGTTCTACTCTCACCAGGAGCCCTTCGCCCGCCCCGAGATGTCTCGCGCGGCCCAGCGCCGCGCGATGGACCGCCTCCAGGTCATTTACACGCCGTGGGTGTGGGTCATAGCTATGGCGCCCCTCCTGCAGCTTGTGATCTCGTTGATCGGTGTCTCCTCCGGCGCAACCGCGCTGCCCATCGCGGTGCCCATCACGATTCTGCTGCTCCCCTACTTCGCCACGATCGGGCTCGCCATCGTTGACCGTCGCGCACTCCTGCGGGCCGGCCACAAGGCACCAGCCCACTGGGCATGGGCGTTCGCAACTCCGATCGGCTACCTCATCGCTCGATCTGTTGCCACCAACCGGGAGTTCGGCAAGGGTCTCACCCCCGTGGCTCTGTGGTTTGCCATATTGGTTCTGCAGAACCTCTCGATCATCGCCGTCCCCGGCATTGCCATCTCGGTCATCCCCGAGGTGTTCAAGGCAGAGGTCGAGCAGTCGATTGCTCAGGACGCCGCGATCGTGGGAACGACGCTCGACGTGGAGTGCCCCGCGCCCGCCGCTCAGATCGGCGTTCAGTTCACCTGCGTGGGCACGACAGAGACGGGCAACGTGGTCGACATCAACGTGAGCCTCCAGCGCAGCAACGGCTGGATCGACTGGCGCGTCGACTCGCAGATCTGGCAGTCGGGCGAGCTTTCTAGCTAGCCCCAGTCAGCGGCTTAAAGGCCTGGCCGATTGAGGGCTAGGCTGGGTGGCGATGACGGACGAACAGAGCGGCTGGCTTAGCGACAAACAACGACGCCGACTCACCCGAATCCCCAGTGACCGGTCCATCGTCGCTACCCTCGCATCAACCGGCCTGATCGCTGCATTCATGCAGACGCTGGTCATCCCGATCGTCCCGCACCTGCCGGCCTACCTCGACACCTCGAGCTCGGATGCCGCCTGGGTGCTTACGGCGACGCTCGTCTCCGCAGCGATTTCGACCCCCATCGCCGGTCGGCTCGGCGACATGCACGGCAAGCGCCGCATTCTCCTGCTCCTGCTCCTGATGATGACGATCGGCTCGATCGTCTGCGCCCTGTCGTCGACCCTCGTGCCGATGGTGGTCGGCCGCACACTCCAGGGCATCGGCCTCGGCTCAATCTCGCTCGGCATCAGCATTCTTCGTGACGTGTTGCACCGTCGCTCCCTCGGGGCCGCGATAGCCCTCGTGAGCGCAACCCTCGGCATTGGTGGGGCCCTGGGCCTGCCGCTTTCGGCGATCGTCGCGGAGAACTTCGACTACCACTACCTCTTCTGGCTCGCAGCGCTTCTCAGCCTGGGGGCGGCGATAGCAGTGCTCTCGATCGTGCCCGAGAGCACTCTGCGCACGGGCGGCCACTTCGACTACGTGGGTTCTCTGGGATTCGCTGTCGGCCTCGTCTCGCTCCTCCTTGCCGTCTCTAAGGGAAGCGAGTGGGGATGGACCAGCCTGACGACGCTGGGGCTTGCCATCGGCTCGCTGATCGTCTTTGCTCTGTGGACGCTGTGGGAGCTCCGGGTCACCGACCCGCTCGTTGACCTGCGGGTCGCGAGCCGACCCGCCGTCCTGCTGACCAACATCGCCTCCGTAGCCGTCGGCTTCGCGTTTTTCACCACCGCGGCGGCACTACCGGTGCTACTCGAGGCGCCCACCGGTTCCGGCGTAGGCATGGGGCAGTCTTTGCTCATCGCGAGCCTCTGTCTCATGCCGAGCGGGCTCGTCATGTTCTTCGTCTCGCGACCCGCTGCTCGGCTCTCCGAGGCCAAGGGGCCAAAGACCAGCCTCGTGCTCGGCATTTCGATCATCGCCGTCACCTTCGTGGCCGGCTCCCTCATGCTCACCGAGGTGTGGCAGATCATCGCGATATCCACGATCTCCGGGCTCGGAACAGGCTTCGCCTATGCGGCGATGCCTACGCTCATCATGAAGGCCGTGCCTCCCACAGAGACCGCGGCGGCCAACGGATTGAACTCGGTGATGCGCACACTCGGCTCATCGGCGGCATCGGCGATCGTCGGCGTCGTTCTCGCCTCGTCGTTTGTGGTGGTCGACGGCACGACCGTGCCCACCCTGGGAGCGTTCCAGCTCGTCTTTGTGATCAGCGCTGGAGTGGCCATCGTCGGCGGCGTCGTGGCGACGTTCATTCCGCGCCACGACCCCCGCTACGACGAGACGGCAAGCATCCCCGTGCAGAATCCGTAGGATCTACGATCCTTTAGATTTCGGGCCTCTGTCCCTCTGCACACCACACGGGGGCCAAGTAGGGGGGCCATAGTGGCGCCTTTGATGTGCGGTTATACCCCCGTATTCCGCAGATCGACCGACACCGGCCCCCGCTACTCGGGATTGCCCCGTGTTGCGATGGAGCCAGACTAGACCGCCACGCAGAGCGCGTATGCCCCCATTTCGGGGCTCCCCCAAAGGGGAGTCCTCCTAAATGAGGACAGGCGAGAGAGCGGTTTCACAACTTTTTCTCATGCGGGCGCACAGTTATCTCCCAGCGAGCCGGGGACGCGGCGATGTATACAGCCGCTCCCCCGCCGCCCACCGGGTCAAGCCGTTATGCATAAGGCCGACACGCCTTAGCGTGCGAGCGCGTCCCTGAGCAGGGCGATAAGCGCTTCGAGCTGGATCTCCCCAGCATCCGCAACCGCCTCGTCGTTGCCATCGAGAGCACGCGCCGCGAGGCCAGCCTTGCTATCGATCAGCTCGGCGATTTTCGTGTCGATGGTCTGCGCGGCGATAACGCGCCACGCCGTCACCGGTTCCGCCTGACCAATGCGATGCACGCGGTCGATCGCCTGGGTCTGCTCCGCCGATGTCCAGCTGAGCTCCGCGAGAACCACGTTGGACGCGGCCTGCAGGTTGAGACCAACACCAGCCGCGGTAAGCGAAGCGACGACAACGGAGACCTCGGAATCGTTGTTGAATGCGTCGACCTGGGCCTGGCGGAACGTTGCCGTCTGATCGCCACGAATGGAGACCGTCTTGATCCCCTTGCGGGCGAAGGTCTCCTCCGCAACATCCATGACATCGATGTGCTTGGCGAAGAAGACGACCTTGCCCACCGACCGAGCGAGCTGCGCGGTGTAGTCGGCGGCAAGTACGGCCTTGGCCTGACCGATTCGACGCACCATCGTGAACACGTTCTCGCCGGTCTTGGCAGACTTCGAGTCTTCGAGTTCCGCCCGGGCGACCATGCGCATGAGCTCTTCTTGCGGGCCGTCGTACTCTGCACCAGCACGCGACGCGAGCAAACCGAGGTACCTCGTCTTGAGTCGATTGCCGAGCTCCCGCTCAGCGTCGCGGATGCTGCGGCCGAGGTCGTCATCGAGCTCGACGGGCAGGTCTGCGATGCGCTTCGCGGGCAGGTTCGAGGCCACATCGATCTTCTTGCGACGCACGATTCCCATGTCGATCACTGCCTGGCGAGCTTCGGCAAAGAAGCCGAAGTCGGCGGGAGTGAGCCCCGTCTCCTCGAGCTTTGCCATGAGTTCCGCCGTCGGCTTGTCGCCATCGATCCAGCCGAGAAACTGCCAGATCGCGCGGAAGTCGTCGATCGTGTTGATCAAGGGTGTTCCCGTGAGCGCAATCATGAGCGCACGCGGGCGCAGCAGACGGATGCTCTCCGCGAGCGAAAGAACGTGGCGTGAGCGCTGTGATTCTCGGTTCTTGATGAAGTGGGCCTCATCGACAACCATGCCCTTGAACCCGAGGGTTCGCAGCCATCCGACGTGCCGATCGAGAACGTCGTAGTTGACGATGACGACGTCGGCGTAGGCGTCGAGATCCTCTCCGGAGCCATGGATGACGGTGGCGGTGCGGTGCGGAGTCCACCGCTCAACCTCGCGCGCCCAGTTCATCTTGACGACGTTGGGTACGACAACGAGAAGAGGATAGGAATTGGTGGCGGATGCCGCCAGCAGCGCCTGCGCTGTCTTGCCAAGGCCGGGCTCATCGGCGAGCAAATAGGTGCGGTGCCCCTCACGGGCACTCGCCACGAATTCGGCCTGGTGGTGAAAGAGTTCGAGCCCTGGGGGCACGCGACGGTCTGCCGGGGTCGGTTCGGGAAGATCCATGCTCGCAACATTGCCGCCGGAGCCATATTCGAACGCCCGGTAGAGGGGCTCAAGGAGCTCCCAGTTGGCGAGTCGGTGGCTCGTCGTTGTCGGCTTTTTGGGAACCGCACTGAAGTCGGGGGCAAGGAACGGGTTGCTCAGCTGGCGGGAGATAACGGACTGCGGAACAACCTGCTTTTCGACGTCCGGGGTCTGGGCCGCCGGCTCTACGGCGATGATGAGCTCATCGGGGCTCAGCTCCATTCCCGACGCCATCAGCATGTCCCTGCGCAGCTTGCGGGCGACATCCGAAACGGGTGCATCTTCGGCGAGCAGCGTGATCACCGACGTATCCCGCGCGGCCACCTTGGCGAGGATCGTGGCAACACCATCGAGGCGCTTGAGCACCTCTGCCCTGTCTGAGTCAGAGATATCGGTCTCGCTCTTAGCCCGAGCGCGCTCCTCGCGCATGAGAAGGGCGATCACCTGAAACTTGGTTCGATTGCTCGGCGAGAGCTTTCCACGTTCCGCGGCACCCTCGATCTCTCTAACCGCCCGCGCGAGCACGGGAATGATTCCGGCATCATCTCCGGGCCTCACACGGCGGTGCGAGTTGCGACGCGCTGGCGCCTTGCCGCCCCCACGCGACTTGCCGTTGATGGTGTTGCCTTCCGAGCGACCGGAGCGGGCCATGATCCTCCTGAATCAGCGAATGCCGAGGTGTTCATGTCGGAGTGCAATTTTCTGCAGCCATCCAACAGCACCGCACCCTCGTGGTGCACCCGTCACGCAGCTACACAGCAGGATCAGCAACGCGGGTGGGCGGCGATTCCAGACTCAAGCAACGTGCGGACACGGTCGAGACGGTGATTCGGAATCGTCAGCGCGTGAAAAGTTTACTCCACTGTGAGCTCGAAGCGCACTACTGGCGTGAAGTGCGGAGAAATCAGCTTGCGCTGGGCCTGACCTTGATGAGTACACCGGAGGCGATCATCACGATTGCGGCGATGAACTGGCCGGCGACCCAGCCCTGTCCGTGAAGTTCGAGCACCCACGCGGGGTTCCACACGACGGCGATAGCGGCGAGCGGCACGAGCCACCACCATTGCCGGGCCTGCGCGGCGAAAACCGCGCAGATGACCGCAAGAATGCACACCCCGAACCGAATAAACAGGTAGCCATCGCTGTCGAGCAGCGCCAACCCGGCAAACAGCACGAGAGCACCAAGGATGCCGGGGGCCAAGGCTGGGCGGGTGAACTCGGCAGATGCGGGGGTGGCCATGCTGTCAACGTTACCGGCCCAACGATTAGAGTCACATTCGTGACCACCGAATCGACCGCAGGCGCACGCTCCCACGACGACCGACGGGCCTCTGCGCAGCAAGAATCGCGGGAGGCCTCGCCGCTCCCGCAAGAGCACGCCGCGGCGATAGAGCGCCTACAACAGCTCATCCGCATCCCGACGGTGTCGCGCTCCGACGAGAGCGAGACCGACTGGGCTCCGTTCCGCAGGTTTCTCGAGGTTCTGCCCGAGCTCTACCCGCTGGTGCACGCGCGATTGGAGCGCGAGCTCGTTGCCGACTATTCGATGATCTACCGGTGGCGCGGGCGCGAGGATGGGAACCCGGGCGTACTCATGGCCCACTACGACGTCGTGGCCGCCACGGACGACGGCTGGCAGCATCCGCCGTTCTCGGCGCACGTTTCGGGCAGCGCCGATGATGCTGTGATGTGGGGGCGCGGCACGCTCGACGACAAAGGAAGTCTCGCCGCGATCCTCGAGGCGGTAGAAGCCTCACTCGGCTCGGGATTCACGCCGAGGAACGACATCTATCTCTGCTTCGGGCACAACGAGGAGACTGCGGGGGACGGTGCTCGGCAGATCGTTGATCTTCTCGAGACCCGAGGCATTCGCCCCGCTTTTGTCAGCGACGAAGGCGGAGCGGTCGTTGAGGGCATTTTTCCCGGAGTCGACGACCCCATTGCGGTCGTCGGCGTGGCCGAAAAGGGAATCATGACCCTCACGATGACCGTGGATCAAGAGGGAGGTCACGCCTCAACCCCGCCCCGCCAGACGGCAACCGTGCGCCTAGCGCGGGCAGTAGTGGCGCTCAACCGCACACCATTCCCCGGCCGCTTCACGGCGACCAACATCGAGATGATCCGCACCCTCGGCGCACACGCCCGAGGCCCACTCCGCTTCGCCTTTACCCAGCTGTGGCTTACTAAGCCGCTGTTGCTGGCACTGTTCGGCCGCCTCAGCGATGAAACACGGGCAATAACCCGCACGACGCAGGCGGTGACAATGCTGCAGGGTGCCGCAGCAGAAAATGCTCTCGCCGAGAGAGCCACCGCCGTGGTGAACATCCGTGTCGCCGTCGGCTCGTCGGTCGCCGAGACGGTCGCCCATGTGACGAAGGCCGTCAATGACGAGCGCGTCTCGATCGCCGTCGATCGACCGAGCGAGCCTTCCATGGTCTCCCCCACGACGGGCCCGGCCTGGAACCTCATCCGCGCCAGCATCGAGCGCACCTACCCCGGCACCATCGTGACGCCGTATGTGATGCTCGGGGCAAGCGACAGCCGCCACTTCACCCGCATTAGCGATTTCGTCTACCGCTTCAGCCCGTTCGAGATGTCAGCAGACGAGCGCGGCACCCTGCACGCCAAGAACGAGAGAATTCGCCTCTCGACCTGGCTTCGCGGTATCGATTTCTACCGCGAAATCGTCGCTGGTCTGTGACTCAGATCAGGCCGTCGACGACATGCAAGGGCCTGCTCATGGGCGGCAGATCACGCAAGCGCTCGAGCCCCGGCCGCAGCTCCTCAAGCCACGCCTCGTATCCGGCGCCGTTGAGATGCAAGCCATCCTCCGTGAACCGCTCATTGAGGGCGCCACTTGCCGTGGCGAGCGCTGGCCACAGGTCAAGGTACTGAGCCCTCACCGTTGAGCTGAACTGGCGCAGATGGATGTTGGCGTCAGTGATCAGGGGCGCGAACTCCGGCGTTCGCGGCATGATCGATTGCACGAGCATCCGAGTGCCGGGCAGCTCTCGCCGCAGTTCGACCAAGACCGTCTCGGTGTTTCGCACGAGGTGCTCGACGGAGTACCGAAGGCCGAGGTCGTTGGTGCCAATGAGCATAAGGATGTCGTCTGGCGCGCTGTCGATGATGTCATCGAGTCTCTCGATGACATCGTCGGTCGTATAGCCGGGCACCCCGAAGTTGATGATGTCGTCGTCGGGAAACCAGGCCTGCCAGTCGCCCGTCGCCGTAATGCTGTCGCCGACGAATGCGATCATTCGTCTATCGTCCAGTTGCTCACCCATCGCTAGCCTCCTGCCAGTGCACCCATCCTGACGGGTGTCACTGAAAGAACGCTAGGTTCCCGGAGCCGTATCGGCAAGCCATCCGTCGAGCGAACTTGGTGTGTCGGTGATGATTCCGTCGACCCCCATCGCGAGCGCCTCGGCCCAACTCTGCTCTTCGTTAAGCGTGTAAATCAGCACTCCCAGCCCGACGTCGTGGAGAGCGTCGACAAGACCGGGGTTGGCTGCAAGCACCTTTGCATTGGTAATCAAGGCAATCGCACCGACGGCTGATACCTCTGCCACCGGGTCAGTGAGCATCTCCCGGCCCAGAATCGCACGTTCCACGCTGGGAGCATGAGACTGCGCGGCCGCCAGGGTCTCTGGCTCGAAGCTCGCAAGGACGACTCGGGAGCGCATTCCCGACTCCGCAAGGAGCGCATCGACAAGGGAAACCGCCTCGGGAGTCCAGACCCCTTTGAGTTCGATCATCGCCTTCTTGCGCGACTCCGCCAGTAGGTCGAGAAACTCTTCAAGGCTGGGGATGTGCTCGCCCGAGTGGACGGAGCTGAACCACGAGCCTGCATCGAGAGAACGGAGCTCTGCGAACGTCATCTCATCGACTCGCCCCGTGCCGTTTGTGGTGCGGTCGACGGTCTCGTCGTGGATGAGAACGGGCACGCCGTCTGACGTGAGACGCACATCGGTCTCAACAAAGACCATGGGCCCCGCGAGGGCCGCGGTGAGAGCCGCGATTGTATTCTCTGGCGCAGTCGAGCGGTCTCCCCTGTGGCCGGCGATGAGAGCGGGCTCCCCTGGCGCTCGGAGGGTGCCGAACATCGTCGCCGCGGTCGATCGCTCTGCTGCGGGCCCGAGAATGAGCACGAGGACCAGCCCGAGCGTCATCGCAGAGGCGGTCATCCCCCTGCGCACAACCTGCAGCGCGACCCGGTCGGAGCCGGTCATTCGTGCGCGAAAGTGCGTTGCCATCAACTCGCCTCATTGCTCGTCGCGTCGACCCGCGGGTGCGGGTTGACGCCACTATAGCGGCGAACGTTATCTTTTCGTTACATTTATTTCGCGCGGGAGATTCCGACTCGAGCCACCACCACTGCACCCCCGGCAAGTGCCAGAAGAGCCGCTAGTGCTGCCGCGACCGGCGCGGCCCATGGCGCAGAACCGACAGCCACGGCGTCTGTGCCTGCTGCGCTATCGGCGCCATCACCTGCGTCGAAAAGGCGATCAGAATCGGCGTCCTGCACGGCCAACAGCTCGTCGGGCGTAACATCGCCTCCGCGAAGCGGCGGCCTTGCCTGGTCTGCCGCACGCGACGTGTCGGCGTCCGCCGCGGATTGTTCGAGTGCGGCCTGCTCGGCTGCGTCCTGCTCGGCCAGAGCGCTGGCTTCGGCAGCGGCAGCAGCGGGGTCAGCGGCAGCAGGAGCTGGTGCCGCAGCGGCCGAGCGCACCGGGGCCGGCGCTGGTGCGGGTGCCGGTGCAGGAGCCGGCGCAGGAGCCGGCGCAGGAGCCGGCGGCGCGGGGAGCGCAACACTCACGCCGTATTTAGCGAACACTTCAACCGACCACGTCGTGCCCCCGGCAGCGATATGAGCAATTCCGATGTCCGTGTAGTCGCCGAGCACATTTGCCCTGTGACCTGCTGAATTCATCCACCCCTGATGCACGGCGGCACCACTGCCGTAGCCCTGGGCCACGTTCTCCCCCGCAAGGCCCCAGCCACCGGGGATCTGCGTTGAATACGACGGATTGTGGGAGAGAGCGCCATTAGCGGCCATCTGGTTTGCCCACGCCAAAGCAACCTGACTGAGCGCACCGTTGTAGGTGAGTGCGCCGAGCCCGGCCGACGCCCTGCTCTGATTGACGAGAGCGTGAATGGTGCCCTCTTCTGCCGCCGATGCCGCCGGGGCGGCAATAAGCGCCCCCGCGATCGACAACAGCAGAACAACGCTCGTCGCCAGGACGCGACGAACTCGCGTCAACGAATGATTCCCCTGAACTTCTCTATGCCCCCGCATGCGGACAACATTACGACTTGCAACCGATATTTCAGATGAGAATATTTCTCATGGAGTCAGCGCGGGCGCCGAGCCGCCTAGATGAGCGACTTCGTGTGCCAGACGGTCTTGGTTTCCGTAAAGAACGTCACGCGCTCGACGGCCGGACCTGCGACACCGTCAATGGGTGGCAAAACCCGCTTGAGAGTGTCGGCGGCGGCGATCTGCAACTCGACCCAGTCGATGTCTCCCGCACCCGCTAGATCAAGCGCATTGACATCGGCGTGACTTGCGAGCCAGGGAGCGATCTCGCCAACAGAGCCGGTGAGGATGTTGACGACGCCAGCAGGAACATCGCTCGTGGCGAGCACCTCGGCGAGGCTAATTGCGCTGAGCGGAGCCTGCTCGCTGGCGATCACCACAACCGTGTTGCCCGCCACGAGCGCAGGAGCAAGCACGCTCACGAGGCCGAGCAGCGACGACTTCTGGGGAGCGACAATCGCCACAACGCCTGTCGCCTCTGGCGTGGAGATGTTGAAGTACGGCCCGCTGACGGGATTGCCATTGCCCGCCACCTGAACGTACTTGTCTGCCCAGCCTGCGTACCAAACCCAGGCATCCACTGCCGCATCGACCTGCTGGTTCGCCGCCGCGGCGGTAGCGCCCTCGGTCTGCTGAATCTCGTCAACGAACTGCGCACGACGACCCTCAAGCAGCTCCGCTACCCGGTAGAGCACCTGGCCGCGGTTGTATCCCGTGGCACCGGACCAACCGGAGAACGCGGCGCGGGCCGCCACAACGGCATCCCTCGCATCCTTGCGCGACGCCTGAGCGGCATTGGCAACAAAGACGCCCTTAGCGGTCTCGATGTCGTACACGCGACCCGATTCGCTGCGGGGAAACTTGCCGCCGATGAAGAGCTTGTAGGTCTTGGGAATCGTGAGGTGGCTCATCGGGCGGCCTTTCCTGTGGACTTGCGGGTCGACTTAGCAGTGGGCTGCGCGCTCAGCGCTGCGGGGGCATTCCATCCCGAAGATTCGAGGTAGGCGGCAAGACCATGGCGGCCCCCCTCACGCCCGTAGCCCGACTCCTTGTAGCCACCGAAGGGGCTGGATGGATCGAACTGGTTGAAGGTATTGGCCCAGACGACACCGGCACGAAGCTTGTCTGCGACCGCAAGGATGCGGCTGCCCTTATCGCTCCAGATGCCGGCCGAGAGACCGTATGGCGTGTTGTTGGCCTTGGCGATCGCCTCGGCGGGAGTGCGGAAGGTGAGAACCGACAGCACGGGTCCGAAGATCTCGTCTCGTGCGATGCGGTGGCTCTGCGACACGTTCGTGAAGATCGTCGGCGCAAACCAGAAGCCCTTCTCAGGCAGCTCGCACGCAGGAGACCAGCGCTCGGCACCCTCCTGCTCGCCGATCGCGCTCAGTTCGCGGATGCGGTCGAGCTGCTCGCGCGAGTTGATGGCACCGACATCGGTGTTCTTGTCGAGCGGGTCGCCGACGCGCAGGGTTGACAGGCGCGACTTGAGACGGTCGATGACCTCATCGTGGATGTTCTCCTGAACAAGAAGGCGGCTACCTGCGCAGCACACATGCCCCTGGTTGAAGAAGATGCCGTTGACAATGCCCTCAATGGCCTGGTCGATGGGGGCGTCGTCGAACACGATGTTCGCGGCCTTGCCGCCCAGCTCGAGCGTGAGCTTCTTGCCCGTGCCCGCCGTCGACTTCGCGATCGCGCGACCGACCGAGGTCGACCCAGTGAACGCAACCTTGTTGACATCGGGGTGGTTGACGAGGGCGGCTCCCGTGTCACCAGCACCCGTGATGATGTTGACCACACCGGCGGGCAGATCTGCCTGCTGGAGGATCTCGGCAAAGATCAGCGCCGTGAGCGGCGTAGTCTCGGCGGGCTTAATGACGACCGTGTTGCCAGCGGCAAGCGCGGGAGCGATCTTCCACGCGAGCATGAGTAGCGGAAAGTTCCACGGGATTACCTGAGCGGCAACGCCGAGCGACCGAGGGTTGGGGCCGAGCCCCGCATGATCGAGCTTGTCGGCCCATCCCGCGTAGTAAAAGAACCAGGCGGCAACGAGAGGAACGTCGACATCGCGGCTCTCCTTGATCGGTTTGCCGTTGTCGAGGCTCTCGGCGACGGCCAACTCTCTCGCGCGCTCCTGCACCAGACGTGCGATGCGGAACAGGTACTTGCCGCGGTCTGAGCCGCTCATGCGCGACCAGGTCGTGTCATAGGCGCGACGGGCGGCGGCGACAGCACGGTCGACATCCGCAGCGGAGGCCGTGGCGATGTCGGCGATGTGCTCCTCGGTCGCCGGTGAGATGGTCTGAAAGCCCGCCCCGCTGCCGTCGACGAAGTCGCCGTCGATAAAGAGCCCATAGCTGGGCCGCAGGTTCAGGATCGCTCGCGACTCGGGGGCCGGGGCATATTCGAGAAAAGACATTGAGTGCTCCTTAGGCGACGGTGACGTAGTCGGGGCCCGAGTAGTGGCCGGTGGTGATCTTTTGGCGCTGCAGGAGCACATCGTTCAGCAAGCTCGATGCGCCGAAACGGAAAAGGTGCGGCTGCAGCCAGTCCTCGCCGACGACCTCGGCAACCGCCACGATGTACTTGATCGCATCCTTCGACGTGCTGATGCCGCCCGCGGGCTTGACGCCCACCTTTTCTCCCGTGAGGCGGTGCCAGTCGCGCACAACCTCAAGCATGCTGACGGTGACGGGCAGGGTCGCCGCCGGCTGCACTTTGCCCGTGCTGGTCTTGATGAAGTCGGCGCCGGCAAGAATGGAGAGCCAGGATGCCTTGCGAACGTTGTCGTAGGTGTTCAGCTCTCCCGTCTCCAGGATGACCTTGAGGTGTGCGTAGCCGCCGTCCGCCCTGCGGCAGGCTTCCTTGACCGCAACGATCTGATCGAACACGACACCGTAGCGACCGCTCAAAAACGCGCCGCGGTCGATGACCATGTCGATCTCGTCGGCACCCGCCGCGACAGCCTCTGATGTGTCGGCGATTTTGACGTCGAGTGAGGATCGCCCGCTGGGGAATGCCGTTGCGACAGCCGCCACGTTAATGCCACCGCGATCGGGGTCGCCATGGTGCGCACCCAAGGCGGCGACAGCATCCGAAACCATGTCGCCGTATACGCATACGGCCGCAACGCGGGGTGCCGTGGGATCGCTGGGGTCGGGGGTGATCGCCTTAGACACGAGTGAGTGCACCTTGCCGGGGGTGTCGGCGCCCTCAAGCGTGGTGAGGTCGATGAGCGAGATGATCTTGTCGATCGCCCAGGCCTTCGAGGTTGTTTTGATCGAACGTCCACCGAGGCTCGCCGCGCGGGCTTCGAGGCCCACAGCGTCTACCCCCGGGATGCCGTCGAGGTGGCGTTTCAGGCTGGTCTCGGTGAGATCGGCCCCGATGAGCCGAATCGCACGCTCGGCCGGCGCGAGCACGGTCTGTGCTGACACGGGAAGGTCGATGGTCATGAGTGTGCTCCTTGCGTTGCGACCCGCGCAGGCGCTGGCCGGTGTGAAGAACTGGGCGCGTGTGATGGCGCGTGCTCGGTGTCGTGCGAAAGCTGAAGGGCAGGAACCTGGCCGGCAGGGACGGCCTCGATAAGCGAGCGAGCCGTCGCCTCGTCGGTGACGATTACGGAGCAGAGCCCACCTGTTACAACGGCGCGGGCGATGGCGTGTTTCGACTCCCCCGCGATGACCAGCACCGATGTCTCCGCGGCGCGCAGCCCTTCCAGACCGATGCCGACGGTCCGGGCGTCAAGGTCGGCGTCCACAATCTCGCCGTCTGCGCCGATGAACCGGCCGACAACGTCGCCGACCGCACCCTTCTCTACCAGGCCGGCAACATCCTGGGCAGTGAGGTAGCCGCTCTCGACGAGCACACTCGTCGCGTCGGCGACGCCAGCGCTAAAGAGGTAGGCAGATGCGGATGCCGCGAGCTCGAGAATGCCGGCGACGGCCCGGTCCGATTCGATGGCCGCCTTCGTGGCAGCATGTTCGAGAATGGCGGGGCTCGGCAGGATCGTCGCCTGGCCGCCCGCTTTCTGCGCGATTGTCAGAGCGGTCGTTGCTGCGCTTCCCTGTGTGCGGCTCAGCGGCACGCCTCCGTTGACCTGGACGACCCGCACGCCGCGAGCCCACCCGTCTTCGAGCTGCTCGGCGACGTCGCTCAGCGTGCGTCCCCAGCTGATTCCGAGCACTCGCGGTACGGGCCTGAGTGCCGCAAGAAAGTCTGCCGCCGCCCTGGCAACAGCGGCTTGGGCGTCGTGGTCGTCGCCGACGGGCACGACGACTGCATCGGCAAGGCCGAATCGCTCGCGCAGTGCGTGCTCAAGGGCAAGCCGCCGCGCGCGGGGGTGGACTATTTCGATGCGAACGATTCCGCGTTCGCGGGCGCGGGAGAGAAGCCGGCCTACCTTCCACCGGCTCGTGTGCAACAGCGCACCGATTTCGTCCTGGGTCTTGCCGTCTTCGTAGTAGAGCTCCGCGGCGCGCACCATGAGGAGTTCGTCTGACATGCCACACCACCCTCCGCTGAGGCGCCGTCTGACGCCTCTTCCAGAGTAGGCGGCCCGGCAGCGGTCCTCAACATCTGTGGATGCATCTGCTCATATGAGCAAAAGACCCGAGGGTGCGACCGTGCGCGGGACTACGCTGAGCGCCATGACGCTCGCGCTCGCCCTCGATTTCGGCGGAACCAAAGTTGACTCCGCCCTCGTTGACTCCCACGGAAGAGTTGTTGCAGCGAGCAGGTTTCGCGCACCAACGGGCCGACACGCCACCTCTGACCAGCTCGCTGCGGCCGTCGACCGCGTGACCACTTCTACCCTGGCGAGCGTGCCTCCGGGCGAGCACATCATCGGAGCGGGAATCGGTTGCGCCGGCCCGATCGAGACATCCGAGGGGCTCGTCAGCCCGCTCAACGTTCCGGCCTGGCGCAGGTATCCCCTGCGGGAGCACCTGCACCAGTTGGTTCGCGATGTGCCGGTTCGCCTGCAACTTGACGGTCTCTGCATCACGATCGCGGAGCACTGGGTGGGAGCTGCCGTTGGCGTCGATAACGTGATGGGCATGATCGTCTCGACGGGGGTCGGGGGCGGGCTCATCCTCGATGGTCGCCCCCTCGTGGGGCAGAGCGGTAACGCCGGGCATATCGGCCACATCGAGGTCGGTGGCTTCGATGATCCCTGCCTGTGTGGAGGAACCGGGTGTCTCGAGGCGATCGCATCCGGCCCGAGCACTGTTGCCTGGGCGCGGGCCAACGGATGGCACGGATCCACGGGCGAGGAGCTCGCAGCCTCCTATGCGACGGGAGACCCCGTGGCCACTGCCGCGGTCACGCGCTGCGGCACAGCGCTCGGTCACGCCATCGCCTCGGCCACAGCCCTCACCGACCTCGACCTGGTGACGATTGGTGGCGGATTCTCCCAAGTAACGCCCGACCTCTTCGGCCACATACGCGCTGCGATCGACCAACGAGCTGGGTGGGACTTCGTGACCGCTGTGCGGGTGGTGCCGACCGGCCTCTCGGGTGACGGCCCCCTCATCGGAGCCGCTGCCCTCATCCACACCGCCTAGGAGGCAGACAGCTCAGCGTTCGTGGCGCGCCAGCTCATCCTCGAGAAACACCGGCGTGCGCAAGTGCCATCCGGCAAACACCGTGGCGACCGCCGTGACGATCAGATAGAACAGCGGCAGCACCCATCCCCCACTCACGTCATGGAATAGCGCGAACAGCAGCGGACCGAGCGCGGCGACGCCATAGCCGACACCCTGCACAAAGCCGCTGAGCGCCACTGACCCCTCATGTGTGCGGGTTCTCGTGTTGATCAGCGTGAGGGCGACGGGGAATAGGAGGGCGCCGAGCCCTGTGAGCACCGCCCACAGCCAGGGCGCTGCGGCGGGTGCAACGAGCAGGCCGAGATAGCCGAGCACGAAGCTCAGGATGCCCGCATAAACCAGAATGCCCACGTTGCGCATGCGCTGAGCCAGCGCAGGAACCACGAGTGCCGCGGGGACGCCCATGATCGCGTACACGGCGAGAAGAACACCGGCCTCGGCAGGAGTGACTCCCGCCGTGTCGACGAGCAACTGCGGCAGCCACGCGAACGCGGCATAGACGTGGCCGGAGGACAGCGAGAAGGTGAGCGCAATCGCCCACGCCACCCGCGACTTCAGAAGCGAACCCTTCAGGCGTGCGGCAGGAGCCTCCACGCCACCGCCTCCTCGCAGGGCTCTCGCCCGCTCGCGGTGTTGACGAACCAGAATGACGGCCCACGGCAACAAGCAGACGGCGGCAACGACCGCCCACACCCCGAGCGAAAGCCTCCACCCACCGGCCTCGGCGACAGGCACAGCAAGCGACGATGGAACAGCAGCGCTCACGGAGACGACGCTCACGTAGATGCCCGTCACGAGACCAATGCGGTCGGGAAAATAGCGCTTGACCAGCGGTGGTAACAGCACATTTGCGATGCCAGCGCCCGCGAGCGCAATCATGGTGCCGGCGATGAGCATGCCCAGACTCGTGAAGGAAGCCCTACCGAGATGCCCCACGATCATGGCCAGGATGGCAACACCCATGAGCCGTTCGACACCGACTCGCCGGGCGATCGCCGCGCCGAACAATGCCGAGAACGCAAACGCTATCGGGGGCAGCGCGCCGATGAACCCGAACTCCACGCTCGTGATGGGAACATCGATCACGATGTCGTCGGCGATAGGAGAAATCGACGAGACCGCGGTGCGCACATTGAAGGCGACGAGCAGGATGCCCAGAAGGGCAGCGGACCTCCCCGCCCACAGGGGCAGCGGGGCCGGCTGGTCGCGCTGACCGGCGCCGGTCATCATGGCTTGGTCGTCATGGCTGTGTCGTCACCGCTGCATCGTCACGGTTGCGGGGGCATGCCCAACGCCGCACGGGTGTCGTCGACGTCTTTGCGAAGCGCTGCGATGAGAGCCTCGATCGAGTCGTACTTCTCCATGCCGCGCAGATATCTGACGAACGCCAGCTCGACGGTTCTTCCATAAAGGTCGATGTCCTCATCGAGCACATACGCCTCGACCTGGCGGGCAGGAACGCCCTCGAAGGTCGGGTTGTTGCCGATGGAGATCGCGGCCGGATAGGTGACGCCGTCCACCGTGAGCCAGCCGGCGTACACGCCATCGGCGGGGATCAGCCCTTCGGGGTTCGGCCGCAGGTTCGCCGTGGGAAACCCAAGCTCGCGGCCCCGCTTCTCGCCGGGGACCACGATTGACCGCACGGTCGCCGGCGTGCCGAGCACCTCGGCCGCCTCTTCGACGCGACCCTGGGCAAGAGCCTCGCGAATCCAGGTCGACGATGCCCTGCGACCCTCTCGGGTGCGAACATCGTCAACGAGCCGCACCTCGAAGCCGAACCTGCGACCCTCTTCGATGAGACCCGCAACATTGCCTTCCCCGCGGTGACCATAGCGAAAATCGCTGCCTACAAAGACGATCCGAGCCTTGAGGGCGTTGACGAGCACGCGCTCCACGAACTCATCAGGCGACTGCGCGGCAAATGCCTCGTCAAAGGGCAGAGAGAGCGTTGCCTGCACCCCGGCGGCCTCGAGACGCTCGGCCTTCTGCGCATTGCTGATGAGGCGCTCAGGGGCAAGCCCCGGGTTGATCAAGGCAAGCGGATGCCGATCAAAGGTCACAACGGTGGGCACAAGACCGTCGGCCTCCGCCATGGCACGCAGCTCCGCGATAACCGCTCGGTGTCCAGAATGAACGCCGTCGAACTTGCCAATCGTTACAGCGCTCGGCCCGAAGTCGGCCGGAACCTCGTCGAGGGAGTCATAGAGCTTCATGGTCATGGCATCTCCACAGCGGCGACGGATTCAGACGAAGAGGCCTCGTCGGCAGAGGGCCGACGAGCAAAGAGCCACACCAGGCCAAGAATGGGCAAAAGGAGGGGGATAAAGATGTACCCGGAGCCGAAGTATGACCACACGGAGGCGTGGGCAAACAGTTCGGGAACCACGAGGCTCAATACGCCGATCGTGAGCACGCCTACGAGTTCGAAGCAGATGGCGACGAGAGCAACGATGTACCAGCCTCTGCCCTTGCCGAGCAGGGCAACCGTTGCGACGATGTAGACAACCGCGGCGGCGGCGGACAACGAATACGCCAGCGGGGCCTCATCGAATCGCTCGATGATTTGCACGGCCGAGCGCGCAGTGGCGGCGATCGCGAGAATCGCGTACACCGCGATAAGGACGCGGCCGATGCCGACCGCGCGAGAAGAAGAATTGTGAGCCATCACTGTCAAGATTAGGCGATCACGTCAGCCGATCTGAACGAACCAGATCTCGTTCATTCGCCACACCATGACGGCAACCGAGAGGCACACCACGCCGAGGATGACATTGCTCCAGCGGTTGCGCTCGATCAGTGCCCAAAACACGGCAAGCGGTGGCAGCAACACCGCTGAGATCAGATAGGTCCAGAACTCGAGCACGCTGCCCGTTGCAACGTTGCCGACGAGAGGGGCGATGAGACTCACAACGACCTGGCCGAGCAGCAGAGCGAAGACCGCCGCGGTGGCGCCGATAGTCCAGTCGTTCGGAAGCTTGCCCCCGAGCCCGAGGGCGATGCAGAACAGCCCCGCTATAACCGCAACCGCAACCTGAACAACCGTGAACCACTCAACCATGCATCAATCCTGTCAGGCGCCCGTGGGAAAGTTGACCAGCACGCGAGCTGCCGTGCCGTTGTAACGCACGAGACCCACGAGCCGACCGTCGGGTGCAACCACCGCGATCGGGTCGTCGGATGCCTCAACGCCGTCGAGCGGAACCCGCTTGCCGTTCTCGAGATCTCGCACTCGATCGGAGTCGACCCGCACAGTAGCAAAGAGCTGCCCAGCGACCTCGGCGGGATGGAGAAGGTGGGAGTCGAAGTCGATCGCGGCGTCTGCTTCGCGGTCGCCCGTCAGCACCAGCGCATCCGCAATATCGAATGGCCCGACGCTCGTGCGCCGCAGCGCAGTGAGGTGCCCTCCGACGCCGAGAAAAACACCAAGATCGCGGGCCAGGGCACGAATGTAGGTTCCCGATGAGCAGGCGACGCGAACATCCACGTCGACAAATCCATCGACGGTGCGGGGTTCGGAGACCATGGTGAACTCCGAAATTGTCACGCGCCGAGACGCGAGCTCGACCTCTTCTCCCGCCCTCGCGAGTGCGTAGGCCCGCTTGCCGCCGACCTTGATGGCGCTCACGGTGCTGGGAACCTGCTCGATCTCGCCCGTGAGCAGGGCAATGCCCTCGGCGATGCGGGCCGCGGTAACGCTGGAGGTGTCACTGCGCTCCCCGAGCTGACCCTCCGCGTCGTCGGTGGACGACGCGGCCCCGAGACGGATCGTCGCCAGGTAGACCTTGTCGAGCCCCACGAGGTAGGTCAACAGCCGGGTGGAGCTATTCACCCCCAACACAAGAAGGCCGGTCGCCATGGGGTCGAGCGTGCCAGCGTGCCCGACCTTGCGGGTCTGTGCCATACGCCGAGTTCTCGACACGACGTCATGGCTCGTGATGCCCTGAGGCTTGTCGATGAGCACAATGCCGCTGCGAGGGGGCACGGGGGTTGCTGGGTCGTTCGTCACAGGAGACCACGCTACCGCCACGGGAGCTGCCCTTCGCCCGGCGCTTCGCCGAAACCCCATAAGCTTCGAGCATGCGGATCGCAGTTCTCGGCGCAGGCGCCATCGGCGGCACGATCGCTGCTCTGCTCGACCGCGCGGGGCACGACGTCCACGTCACGGCGCGCGGTGAAACCCTGGCCGCAATTCGCGAGCACGGCATCCAACTAACGGGTGCGTGGGGCGAGCACACGGCGCGCGTGACCGCAACGCACACTCTCGACGCCGCCCCGGAGCTCGCCATCCTCACGACCAAGGCGATGGACGGGGCCGCCGCGGTGACCGCCAACCTCGACGCGCTGCAGGGCGTACCGCTCGTCGTCGTTCAGAACGGTCTGGGCGGCATCGAGGAGGTCACCGAGCTCATGCCGGGGCACGCCGTCGTGGGCGCCCTCGCCCTCTTCGCCGCGTCCTGGGTCTCCCCCGGCGTCGTGACAGTCACCGCCCCTGCCGGCACCTGGCTCGGCATGGCAACCGAGGGCGACGACTCCCCCGCGCGCGCCGCTGCCGAGGTTCTTGCCCCTGCTCTGCCCGTGAGCGTCGTCGACAACTTCGTCGGCGCCCGATGGACCAAGCTCGTGATCAATCAGGTCAACGCGATCCCCGCGATCACGGGGCTCAGCGTTCAAGAGGTCATCAGTGACACAGCGCTTCGACGCGTGATGGTGCGCGGGATGCGCGAGGCCGTTCGCGTCGGCCGCGCCAAGGGCATCCACTTCGGAACCGTCAACGGCCTCTCGCACAGCACCCTGCTGCTTGTGGCCTGGGGGCCGCTGTGGGCCGGCGAGATAGTGGCGCTACGACTCCGGGCCTATCTCGGCGATGTGCCGAACCCCGGCTCGACGCTCCAGAGCATCCGGCGCGGACAGCCCACCGAGATCGACTACCTCACGGGAGCGGTTGTTGCTCAGTCAGCTGGCACAGGCGTAAAGGCCCCCGTCAACGCGCTGCTCACGGAGCTGGTGCACGAGGTCGAGAGAACCGGCAGATTCCTGCCAGCCGAGACGGTGATCAGCCGCGCGAAAGCGTAAGGATCTCGGCGCCGTCTTCTGTAATCGCGATCGTGTGTTCCGTGTGCGCCGTGCGGCAGCCGGTGGCGCTTCGCAGAGTCCAGCCGTCGGCATCCGTCACGAGAACGTCGGTGTCGACCATGACCCATGGCTCGAGGGCGAGCAGCAGCCCAGGGCGGAGCTGGTAGCCGCGGCCCGGGCGGCCCGAGTTCGGAACATGCGGATCCTGATGCATCGTGGTGCCGATGCCGTGCCCGCCAAAATCCATGTTGATGGGGTAACCCGCCTCGGTGAGGACTGATCCGATCGCATACGCGATGTCGCCGATGCGCGCGCCGGGTGCTGCCGCTGCGATTCCCGCGGCCAGCGCCTCTTCTGTCGCGCTAATGAGGGCAACGCTCTCCGCCGGTCGCGCTTCGCCCACGATAAAGCTGATCGCCGCATCAGCAGCAATCCCCTTGAGCGATACGGCGAGATCGAGCGTGAGAAGGTCGCCATCCGCAAGAGAGTAGTCATGCGGCATGCCGTGGAGCACAGCATCGTTGACCGCCGTGCAGATGTAGTGGCCGAAGGGTCCACGGCCGAACGAGGGCGCGTAGTCGACGTAACACGACTCTGCTCCCGCCGACAGAATCATGGACTTTGCCCACTGATCGATCTCCAGCAGATTGGTGCCGACGACGCAACGCTCTTTCAAGGTCTGAAGGATGTGGGCCACCAGGGCGCCGGTATCGCGGGCGCGGGCCACTTCTGCTGGGGTCAGGATTTCGATCACTGGCCAAGCCTAGTCAACAGGAATCGGCGAAAACTCGGCGCGGATGTTTGGGGTCGCGGTTGTTGTAGATGGCCGTGGCGAGGCGGCTGGGATCCTCGGCGTACACGTACGCCGCCTCCGCCGTGCGGGCATCTGTTTCAGCCCCTGGCTCGGCGCTCGAACCGGCGGCGTCGTGGTTTTCAGCCTCAGCATCCGGGTCGCTGTCGAGCCAGATGGAGAAGTTCCAGCTGCCCCGGACTGCCGGCAGATGGGCACCAGTGCCGTCGACGATGAGCATGGCATCGCCCGGCTGCGCCCTAAATGGGGTGACGACCTCTCGCCGGAATCCCTCGCCGTCGACCGTGAGGACTCCGGCGGCAATCGAGGTGTATCCGTCGAGCGATGTGCGCTCCACGATCCGGCCCTGAACCAGGAACATCGCCGCTAGGTCGTCGGCGAACTCGGCTGTGCCGGAGTTGTGTCGGCCGTCCACCCCAATGACCCCTCGACCGCCGGCGTAATTGTGGAGGATCTCGTCGGCAAGCGCTCCGAGGACGTCGTTCTTCTGAGGTGCCCACCGTTCCATGGCCTCACTGTAAGCCGCGTGACTGGTGGTTCGCTCTAGGCTTGATCGGTGACCCTATCTTCGACCGTGAACGCTTGGTTTGAGCAGCATGGGCGCACACTGCCGTGGCGGGAGCCCGGCTTTACCGCGTGGGGAACCCTCGTCAGCGAGATCATGCTGCAGCAGACCCCCGTCGCCCGCGTGATTCCCCGACTCGAGACCTGGCTAACGCGGTGGCCGACCCCCGCGGCCCTCGCCGCTGAGCCGCCCGGTGAAGCGGTTCGGGCGTGGGAGAGACTGGGTTACCCACGCAGGGCTCTGGCGTTGCACGCCGCTGCCACAGAAATCGTGGAGAAGCATGGAGGTGTCGTCCCTTCGGACGTCACCGTTCTGCTCGGCTTGCCTGGTATCGGCGACTATACGGCCAGGGCCGTTGCCGCATTCGCCTACGGCCTGAGGCACCCTGTCGTCGACACCAACGTTCGCCGCGTCATCGCTAGGGCCGTCGCAGGCCAGGGCGAGGCCGCGCCGCCGTCGACGCGCCGCGATCTTGCTGCCATGGAAGCCCTGCTCCCCGAGGACGCGGCGGCAGCGCAGCTGACGAACGCGGGCGTTATGGAACTCGGCGCCATCGTCTGCACCGCGCGGGCGCCGCGGTGCGATGTCTGCCCTCTCGCTACGACCTGTGCCTGGCGCGCTGCCGGCTACCCCGACTATGAGGGGCCGCGTGCCGCCGTGCAGAAGAAATTCGAGGGAAGCGACCGGCAGATGCGCGGGCTGATCATGGCAGAACTGCGCGCGAGCGACATCCCCGTCACCCGTGTCGAGATCGACGGAGTGGGAACGGATGCCGCCCAGCGCGATCGCGCGCTGAGCGGCCTCCTCAAAGACGGCCTCGTCGTCGCCGTATCTGGCGGCTACGAACTGCCGTAATCGTTACGCCTTGTCGGCGACGGCATCCTCGTCGGGGACGGTGTCGGTGTCATCGTCGTCGTCAGCGTCGTCGTCATCGTCACCGATAACGCGAGGCTTCACATACGGGTCTTCATCGCCCGCATACTGTGCCGTCTGCTTCTGCTGCTCAACCTCGCTGTCGCGAAGGCGGGCCTCCGCGAGCAGGTCTTCGATGTGCTTTGCGTTCTCTGGCACAGCGTCTGCAATGAACTCGATCGTGGGAGTCAATCGCGAAGTGAGGTTCTTGCCCACCTCGGTGCGGAACATGCCCGTAGCCGACTTGAGGGCCGCAGCCGAGTCGGTGCGCTCCTCGTCGGTGCCGTAGACGGTGTAGAAGATGCTGGCGTGCTGCAGGTCGCCCGTGACGCGAACGTCGGTGATCGTGACGAAACCCAGTCGCGGGTCACGCAGACCCCGCTCGAGACGCCGAGCAACGATCTGCTTGATGTGGTCGGCCATGCGGGCCGCCCTGGTCGGATCAACCATGGTGCACTCCTTTCGGGAGTAAAGCTGTAAAGGCGGATGATGCCCCCCGCATTAGCGAGGGGACATCATCCGCCGGAGAGCCGCTGCTAAACGCGGGGCTTCTCCTTCATTTCGATCGTCTCGATCTCGTCGCCGATCTGGATGTCGTTGAACTTGCCGAGGCCAATACCGGCCTCGAAGTCCGTGCGAACCTCAGTGACGTCGTCCTTGAAGCGGCGCAGCGACTCGATGGCGAGGCTGTCTCCGACAACGACACCATCGCGAATGACGCGAGCCTTGGCGTTTCGCGTGATCGTTCCCGACCGCACGATGACACCGGCGATGTTTCCGAACTTGGAAGAACGGAAGATCTCGCGGATCTCGGCAACACCAGACTGAACCTCTTCGAACTCCGGCTTGAGCATGCCCTTGAGCGAGTTCTCGACATCTTCCAGCGCGCTGTAGATGACGGAGTAGAACCGCACGTCGACACCCTCGCGGGCCGCACGCTCGCGGGCCTTGGGGTCGGGGCGCACGTTGAAGCCGATGATGATGGCGTTGTCGATCGTGGCGAGGTTGACGTCGCTCTCGGTGACGGCACCAACACCACGGTGGATGATGCGCAGCTGCACCGAATCGTCGACCTCAATGTCCATGAGCGACTCTTCGAGGGCCTCAACGGCACCCGAAACGTCCCCCTTGATGATGAGGTTGAGCGACTCGACCTTGCCATCCTCAAGGGCCTTCGTGAAGTCCTCAAGGCTGATGCGCTTGCGACCGCGGGCCAGAGCGGCGTTACGCTCAACGGCTTCGCGCTTCTCAGCGATCTGGCGGGCGGTGCGGTCGTCGTCCGTGACAAGGAACGTGTCACCGGCGCGAGGCACCGACGTCAGACCAAGAACGGCAACCGGGCGCGCGGGCGTTGCCGCGGCGACGGTTTCGCCGTTCTCGTCGAACATGGCACGAACACGGCCGTAGGCGGTTCCGGCAACGATGGGGTCACCAACGTGCAGGGTTCCCGACTGGATGAGCACGGTAGCAACAGCACCGCGACCCTTGTCGAGCTTGGCCTCAATGGCAACACCGCGGGCATCCTTGTTGGGGTTGGCCCGAAGGTCAAGCCCGGCATCCGCCGTGAGCAGAACGGCGTCGAGGAGCTCCTTGATGCCGTCGCGCTTGAGCGCAGAGACGTCGATGAACATCGTGTCTCCGCCGTACTCTTCTGCAACGAGACCGAACTCGGTGAGCTGCTGACGCACCTTGGCGGGGTTAGCCCCCTCCTTGTCCACCTTGTTGACCGCGACGACGATCGGCACACCGGCGGCCTGGGCGTGGTTCAACGCCTCAACCGTCTGCGGCATGATTCCGTCATCAGCCGCGACCACGAGGATCGCGATGTCGGTGACCTGCGCACCACGGGCACGCATGGCGGTGAACGCCTCGTGACCAGGGGTGTCAATAAAGGTGATCTTGCGCTCGATACCTTCGTGCTCCGCCATGACCTGGTAAGCACCGATGTGCTGCGTGATGCCACCGGCTTCACCGGCGCCAACGCTGGTGTTGCGGATCGCGTCGAGTAGCTTGGTCTTACCGTGGTCGACGTGACCCATGACGGTCACGACCGGAGGACGAATCTCGAGGTCTTCGTCGCTCTCATCCTCAAGCTCCTGGTCGAGGTCGATCGAGAAGCCCTCAAGCAGCTCGCGATCCTCATCCTCGGGCGAGACGATCTGAATCTTGTAGCCGAGCTCCTCGCCGAGCACCTCGAAGGTTGCCTCGTCGAGTGACTCCGTTGCGGTCGCCATCTCACCGAGGTGGAACAGAACCGTAACGAGGTTTCCGGGGCTCGCATCAATCTTGTCGGCGAAGTCCGTGATGGACGCACCGCGACGCAGACGAACTACCGTGTTGCCGTCGCCGCGGGGAACGCTAACGCCACCCAGCGACGGAGCCTCGCGCAGCTCAAACTCTGCCCGCTTCGTACGCTTCGACTTGCGCGCCTTGCTCTTGCCGCCGCCACGACCGAATGCACCAGCGGTTCCACCGCCGGGGCCACGACCGCGACCGCCGCCGCCTGCGGGGCGGTTGGGGCCGAAGTTCGAACCGGGAGCACCAGCAGGGGCGCCGCCGGGACGGAACCCACCGCCACCAGCCGGACGCGGGGCACCGGGCCGGAAGCCACCGGCACCGGCCGGACGCGGGCCACCGGGACGGGGACCACCCGGGCGCGGAGCGCCGGGACGCGGAGCGGCAGGACGCGGGATGTTGCCCGGCGTCGGACCCGCTGGGCGGGTGTTCATGCCCTGGGTGCTGGCATAAGGGTTGTTGCCGGGGCGCGGGGCACCGGGGCGAGGAGCACCGGGGCGCTGCATGCCCTGCGTGCTGGCGTAGGGGTTATTGCCGGGGCGAGCGGCACCGGGAGTCGGTGCGCTGCCGGGCGTTGCGGCATCCGGAGTGGCCGATCCGCGCGGGGCGGGAGCGGCCGGGGATTCTGCCTGGGGGGCAGCGGGCGCTGCGGGAGCCGATGCTGCGGGAGCAGGGGCGGCCGGGGCAGCAGGCGCTGCGGGTGCGGGTGCCGGCGCCTCAGTCTTGGCTTCTGGTGCTGGCTTGGGAGCTGGCTTAGCCGCCTCCGGAGCCTTCTCTTCTTTGGCGGGGGCGGTGACGCCATCCGCGGCGAGGGCAGCACGCAACTTGCGCGCTACGGGGGGCTCGATGCTCGAGGAGGGTCCCTTGACGAATTCGCCAAGTTCCTTCAACTTCTCGAGAGCCTGCTTACTTTCAATGCCGAGTTCTGCTGCGATCTCGTGCACGCGTGGTTTAGCCACAATTCTCCTGTCTCGGGCCCGCCCGAGAGGGAGCAGGCCATTACTTTTGGACGGGTCTCATTTCGAGCCGCTCATTAGTTGCTACGCATTGTTTGTCACTGTTCGATCAGCCGTTTCGTTAGGGAGCCTCATGGGGAGACTCCGACTGGTGAAGTGCAAGAACACCCTCACGCACCCCCGATACATCGAGGGGGCCGTCAGCCCTCAGCGCCCGCCCGAAGGCTCTGCGTTTGAGGGAACTGTCGACGCACTCAACTGTGGGGTGCACCCAGGCGCCTCGACCCGGTGCGGTGCCAGAGGCATCCGCAACTGCTCGACCGTCACGCTCAACGAGCCTCACCATGGAGGACTGCGAATCGCGCTTTCGGCATCCGAGGCACGTTCTTACGGGTTCCATACTACCCCTGCTCGCTGTGACTCGGCGCCCGGGCGTGTCGCGCGAGGCGACACGCCGGGCCCCACAATCACTGTTCTAGTCCTCGAGGATGCTGTCCGGCTGGATGCTGCTTACTTAGTCCAGCCGACCGAACGCTGGCGCGTCCTGTCGTGCTGCGCGCGCAGCAACATCCGGTTAGTCCTCGAGGATGCTGTCCGGCTGGATGTCGATGCGCGCGCCCGTGAGCTTGGCGGCGAGGCGGGCGTTCTGGCCCTCCTTGCCGATCGCGAGCGACAGCTGGTAATCGGGGACGAGGGCGCGAACCGCCTTCGTCGACTGGTCGATCACGAAGGACGAGCTCACCTTGGCCGGCGAGAGCGCGTTAGCGACAAACGTGGCCAGGTCTTCTGAGTAGTCGACGATGTCGATCTTCTCGTTATTGAGTTCGGAGGTCACCGCACGAACACGCTGACCGAGCTCGCCGATGCACGCGCCCTTGGCGTTGATGCCGGGCTCGTTGGCCTTGACGGCGATCTTGGTGCGGTGGCCGGCTTCGCGGGCCAGCGACACGATCTCGACAACGCCGCTTGCGATTTCGGGAACCTCAAGCGCAAAAAGCTTGCGAACGAGCGAAGGATGCGTGCGCGACACCGTGATCTGGGGGCCCTTGAGCCCCTTGCTCACACTCGTCACGTAGACGCGGATGCGGGTTCCGTGCGAGTAGTCCTCGCCGGGCACCTGCTCCTCGGGAGGCAAGATGGCCTCGATCGAGCCGAGGTCAACGTGGATCATGCGGGGGTTGGGGCCCTGCTGGATGACGCCGGCAATGATGTCGCCCTCGCGGCCCTTGAACTCGCCGAGAACGGCGTCGTCGGCCAGGTCGCGCAGACGCTGGTTAATCACCTGCTTCGCCGCAAAAGCGGCAATTCGGCCAAAGTCGCTCGGGCTGTCGACAGCCTCGCCAATGATGTTGCCCTCGTCATCGTGCTCGGGCACATAAACCGTGACGTGCCCCGTCTTGCGATCGAGTTCGACGCGGGCCGTTGGCACCTCGCCGTCGCCGGCCTGCTCGGCCGTGTGCTTGAGATAGGCCGTGAGGATGGCCTGCTCGATGATCTGGACGAGCTCCTCGAACGGTATCTCGCGCTCGCGCTCCATGAGCCGCAAAACGCTCAGGTCAATGTCCACCGACGGGCCTCCAGTATTCAGGTTTCCGCTCGCGCAACCGCACGCAAGTCATCCGTATAAGGTACCTGAGTCCGCTGCGGGATGCTCGCGTGTAATCTAGACCGTCCTGTATCTGAACGCCAGGAGCCCTGTAGATAACGCCGGGAGCACAGATGTCGTCATACCTCGTCGGGCGCGACGGACACCGCTACCCCATCGACGAGCCTCGATGGCGCGGAGACGACGGATCACCCCTGCTCGTGGGACCGCTCGACGGCATCGGGCCAGACGGCATCGACTACAGCATCCGCTCGCAATGGCGTTATGCCGCAGCTTTGCCGCTCGACCTTGCTCCCGTCTCGTTGGGAGAGGGATGCACTCCCCTGCTGGAGACGACACTGGGCGGCACTCCCCTGTTGGCCAAACCGGAGTGGTTCAACCCGACGGGCAGCTTTAAAGACCGCGGAACATCCGTGATGATGGCCATGCTCGCCGCCCAAGGGATTGAGCACATTCTGGAAGACAGCAGCGGAAACGGCGGCGCATCCGTGGCCGCCTATGCTGCCGCCGCGGGCATCCGAGCCACGATCCTCGCCCCCGAGTCGACCTCGCCGGCCAAGCTCGTCCAGAGCCGGGCGCACGGGGCAACCGTCGACCTTGTCGCGGGCTCGCGCCAGGCCACCGCTGACGAAGCAGTTCGCCGCTCCGGTGACATTTTTTATGCCAGCCACAACTGGCATCCGTTCTTTGTGCAGGGCGTTTCGCTGCTTGCCTACGAGATCTGGGAAGACCTGGGCTACGAGGCGCCGGATGCGGTGATTCTGCCTGCGGGAGCCGGGAGCCTTGTGCTCGGTTGCTCCATCGGCTTCGGGCAGTTGCTGCGCGCCGGCACGATCGAGCGGATGCCGCGCTTGCTCGTCGTGCAGCCCGAGAACTGCAGCCCGCTCGTGCGCGCATTCGCTGCGGGCGAGCACGCCGTGCGGCAGGCCGATTGGTCGCCGACCCTGGCCGAAGGCACCTCAATCGAGCGGCCAGTGCGCGACCGTGAGGTGCTCGCCGCGATTCGGGAATCGCAAGGGTGCCTTGTGGCCGTTGCCGAGGCGAGC
>NZ_JBACFR010000114.1:0-5193 GCF_056262345.1 Homoserinimonas sp. | reverse complement strand
CGCCCAGACGGGGCAGATCGCCGATCGCATCCGCGCTTCATCCGGCGCCGAGGTCGAGATCATCAGCATCACGACCGAGGGCGACACCTCCCGCGCCTCGCTCTCCAGCCTGGGGGGCACTGGCGTCTTCGCCAGCGCCCTGCGCGAGGCGCTGCTGGCGGATGAATGCGACCTCGTAGTGCATTCGCTCAAGGATCTCCCGACCGCGCCCGCCGAGGGACTCGTCATCGGAGCTATCCCCAAGCGAGCGGATGCCCGCGATGCATTGATCGCCCGAGACGGACTCACTCTCGAATCTCTCGCCGAGGGCGCCACCGTGGGCACAGGGTCTCCGAGGCGCATCGCTCAGCTTCGGTCGCTGCGGCCCGACCTCGATATTCGTGACATTCGCGGCAACATCGATACCCGCATCGGATTCGTCACGAACGGCGAACTCGACGCCGTCGTGCTTGCTGCCGCTGGACTCGGCCGGCTCGGACGCCTCGACGTCGTCAGCGAGTTCTTTGAACTGAGCCACAACCCCACGGCACCGGGGCAGGGCGCTCTCGCCCTCGAGACCCGGCAGAAGATTCCTGGCGATCTTGCTCGCGTGCTGCAGGGGCTCGACCATCAGACAACCCGGCTCACCGTGCTCGCCGAGCGCGAGGTGCTTGCCAGGCTCGAGGCAGGCTGCGCCGCTCCCGTCGGGGCCACAGCCCTGATCGACTCCGACCTCCTCCTCCTGACGGCGACCGTGTACAGCGTTGATGGCAGCCAGAAGCTCACGGCGTCGCACGGCGCTGTGCTCGACGGCTCGCCCGCCAACCGCAACGCCGAGGCGATCGAACTTGGTCGGAGAGCGGCCGACGAGCTGCTGTCATCGGGTGCGGCCGAGCTCGCTCCGCTCTCTTAGAACGTCATGGTCACGGATCGCGCCGCCTCGATGACGGGACGGCGCGTTCTCGTACCACGCGGCGGCGACCTGGGCCGCCGTCTCGCCGAGCTGCTCACCGAACGCGGTTGTGAGGCCGTAGTGGCTCCCGTCATCGATTTCGCTCCGCCTGCCGACCCCGCGCCGCTCGCTGCCTCCCTCCGCACCCTTGCCGAGGGCGGTTACGACTGGCTGGCCGTGACCAGCGCGACCACCGTGCCCGTCCTCGCGGGCATCCGCCTGCCCTACCACACCCGGGTTGCCGCGGTCGGCGGGGGAACCGCGCTCTCTCTGCACTCCTCCGGCTTTCGGGTCGACTATGTGCCTTCCGACGACCAATCCGCGCGGGGGATGCTGGCCGACTGGCCAGGGGGAGGCTCGAGGGTGCTGATCCCTCAATCCGAGATTGCCGCGCCGACCCTCGCCGAGGGGTTGCGCGCCAGGGGGCTCGAGGTCGACGCCGTAACCGCCTATCGCACTATCGCTGTCGCCCTGCGCCCGGACGTGGTCGCCATGGCCGCAGCGGGCGCCCTGAGTGCCGTCGCGCTGACCTCGGCGAGCGTCGCACAGCAGGTAGCACGGCAGCTACCGCCCGCAGCACTCGCGCGCACCCTGATGATCTGCATTGGTGAGCCCACCGCCCGGGCTGCGAGAGCATCCGGACTCATCGTTGCCGCCGTCGCATCCCACAGCAGCGCAGAAGGTCTGGTCGACGCCGTCGAGGCTTCGGTTATCGGCGACTCTCCACGCGAGGGCTTCTAAACTGGATGACATGACTCTCGGCCCCGACATCCGTCCGCGCCGCCTCCGCACGACACCGGCCATGCGCCGCATCGTCTCAGAGACGCGCGTTCACCCCAGCCAACTGGTTCTGCCCATGTTCGTGAGGGAAGGCATCGACGCCCCTCAGCCGATCTCGTCGATGCCGGGCGTCGTGCAGCACACGACAGAGAGTATGAGAGGCGCCATCGTCGAGGCCGCGGCGGCGGGCATCGGTGGCATCATGCTCTTCGGAATCCCGCTGCTCAAGGATGCGGTCGGATCCGGCGCCACCGACGAGAACGGAATCCTCAACGTCGCCACCCGCATCGCGGTGGAAGAGGCGGGCGACGCCCTGCTCGTGCAGACGGATCTCTGCCTCGACGAGTTCACTGACCATGGTCATTGCGGGGTACTCAGCTCTGACGGCAGGGTCGACAACGACGCATCGCTGGAGCGGTACCGAGAAATGGCGCTCGCCCAGGCTGCAGCAGGATCCCAGCTCTTGGGGCTCAGCGGAATGATGGACGGGCAGGTCGCTGCCGTCCGCGACGAACTCGATGCCAACGGGTACCTCGATACGGCAATTCTCGGCTACGGGGCAAAGTATGCCTCCGCCTTCTACGGCCCCTTCAGGGACGCTGTCGACTCCAGCCTGCAGGGCGATCGCCGCACGTACCAGCAGGATCCCGGCAATCGACGGGAGGGGCTGCGAGAGGCGATGCTCGATTGCGAGCAGGGTGCCGACATCGTTATGGTCAAGCCGGCCATGAGCTACCTGGATGTTCTCGCCGACGTTGCGGCCGTGAGCGATATCCCCGTATGGGCCTACCAGGTCTCGGGGGAGTACTCGATGATCGAGGCCGCCGCGGCCAACGGATGGATCGACCGCGAACGAGCGATCGACGAATCGCTCATTAGCATTGTGCGGGCCGGGGCCGACGCCGTGCTCACCTACTGGGCTGTCGAGTACGCCAGAATCCTGCGGTAACGCTCTGGCCTCCGCCGCCGTTACCCGCCTGAACCACGCAATCGCCATCAACGGAGAGACCTCAATGTCTACGAACCTCGAATCGTTCAGCTCGGCCAAGGCTCTGATCCCCGGCGGCGTGAACTCACCCGTTCGAGCCTTCGGCTCCGTCGGTGGCACGCCGCGCTTTCTCGTCTCCGCGCGAGGCGCGTATGTGACGGATGTTGAGGGTCGCGACTATGTGGACCTCGTCGCGTCGTGGGGCCCCGCCCTGCTGGGGCATGCGCATCCGCAGACCGTGGAGGCCGTTAAGCAGGCGGCCGAACGCGGGCTCTCGTTCGGCGCGTCAACTCCGGGGGAGACCGAGCTGGCTCAGCGTGTCATCGACCGCCTCAGCCCCGCAGTGGAGAAGGTTCGCCTCGTCTCCACGGGCACCGAAGCCACGATGACGGCCATTCGCCTTGCCCGGGGCTTCACCGGGCGCGATCTGCTGGTCAAATTCGCCGGCCACTATCACGGGCACTCCGACGGACTGCTTGCCGAGGCGGGCTCTGGCATTGCGACCCTTTCTCTCCCCGGCTCGGCCGGCGTGCCAGCGGCTGTCGCAGCCCAAACGCTCGTGGTGCCCTACAACGACCTCGATGCTCTGCGCATCGTCTTCTCCGAGCACGGCGACCGCATTGCCGCCGTTATCACCGAGGCGGCCGCGGCGAACATGGGGGTCGTTGCCCCCGACGCTGGCTTCAACGCCGCGCTCATCGACCTGGCCCATGCCCACGGTGCCCTCGTTATTCTCGACGAGGTGCTCACGGGTTTCCGGGTCAGCGAAGCGGGATGGTGGGGTCTCGATGGCCGCGACGGGTCGCCCGCGTACACGCCAGACCTCTTCACCTTCGGCAAGGTTATTGGCGGCGGGATGCCCATGGCAGCGATCGCCGGCTCCGCCAAGATCATGGACTTTCTCGCGCCCGTCGGGCCGGTCTACCAGGCCGGTACGCTCAGCGGCAACCCGTTGGCCGTCGCCGCGGGCATCGCCACGCTCAAGGCCGCTGACGCTGCGGTCTATCAGCACCTCGACCACACCGCTGCCATCATCGCGTCGGCAACCTCAGAGGCGCTGTCCCACCACGGCGTGGCTCACTCCGTGCAGACGGCCGGCAACCTGTTCTCGTTCGCGTTCCGCGAGGAGGCTCCCCGCACCTACGACCAGGTCAAGCAACAGGACGCGTTCCGCTATGGACCGTTCTTCCATTCGATGCTCGAATCGGGGGTCTCGCTGCCTCCCTCGGTCTTCGAGGCCTGGTTCGTCACCGCAGCCCACGACGACACCGCCGTCTCGCGCATTCTTGATGCTCTCCCAGCAGCGGCGAAGGCTGCTGCAGCCGCCACCGCATCCTGAGATCTGTTTTGGCTAGCCCGCCTCGGCTGTGGCTAGCTAGAGCACATCAATCACGGCCTGCACCGGCTCGTGGTCGGAGGCTGCACGCCCCTCGAACCGCGCAGTATTGATGGCGCCCACCTTCACGTCGATGCTGTCGGAGACCATCAGCCAATCGATGCGCCGCCCACGTGGGCTCGGCAGCTTGTAGTCAGAGAACGTGGGGCCCGCACCGCCCAGCCGCTTGTCGGCGACCAGGAGAGAATCTCGGAGCCCTGCGTTCAGCAGGATGCGATACGGCGGCTTGCCGGGCACCGTATTGAAGTCGCCCATGAGAATGACGGGATGCTGGCACTCCGAGACGAGGCTCGCCACATACTCTGCCGAGGCGACTCGTGAGCGCTTGGAGGTGTGGTCGAAATGGGTGTTGAACACGACAAAACGTTTGCCCGTTGCCATGTCGTCGAACTCGGCGGTGACGACGATGCGGGGCACGAGGTTGCCCCACCCTCGTGATCCGGCAGTCTGTGGGGTGGGGGAGAGCGCGCGCTGGGACCAATCGATCAGGGCGAGCCGCGTGGAATCAAAATAGAGCGGGCATCCCTCGCCTTTTCCGTCTGCGGCTCGCCCATGCCCGACGATGCGAAAATC
Organism: Homoserinimonas sp.; assembly: GCF_056262345.1. Taxonomy (NCBI): domain Bacteria; kingdom Bacillati; phylum Actinomycetota; class Actinomycetes; order Micrococcales; family Microbacteriaceae; genus Homoserinimonas; species Homoserinimonas sp. Next base: position 525 of record NZ_JBACFR010000114.1, on the reverse strand, counting down.
CGGTCCCATCATCTCTGCGATAGCCCGGGCCTGGCTCGCCATGGCCTCCTGGGTTCCCAGAATTGTCGCACGCTCCGCATGCAACATGCGTTCGACGAGGTCGCGTCGCACTGGCCAAAAGTCGGGGCTTCCGTGCCGAGACATCGTGATGATTCTGCGCACGTTGTAACTCATCACGTGCAAATAGGGAGCGCCCACGGGGCCAATCAGTGGCCTGTCGCCACCGACCCGCCGCGTGAGCATAACCATGTCAACGGCTCCCGCGTGCTCCGCGCTTGCGGCCCGCTGCGGCAGGCCCACCGCCCTGGGGCTTTTTTGCTCCGCGCTGAGGGGGTCGTTTGGCCTTGGTCTTCTTCGTCGGTGGCGGCGGCGCTGTCGGAGCCTCGCCTCGCGAGCTGCTTGCCTTGCGCCCCCGCACAATGCCCACAAAATATTCGACGTCGGGCGACGTGGACTCCGTAGGCCAGGCAATGGCGATCTCGGTCTCTGGCGCATCGCTCACGGGGATCGCCTCAACATCTTTGC
>NZ_JBACFR010000113.1:0-2939 GCF_056262345.1 Homoserinimonas sp. | reverse complement strand
CAGCATCCGGAACGTGCCCAACGGGGCCGACGAGCACGGGAAAATCACGAGCCCGCAGGTACTCCCTGAGAAACTCGGTGTGCTCGTCGCAGGCAAGCCACACTTTGACCCGCTCGGGCCCGTGAATCTTGGGGTTGCGCCAGTTAACCGCGGCGGTTGCCACCGCGCGGCACCCGGCTCGGGAACATGTCGGCTCCGACGGGCCGGCCTCACCGAGGCCACCGAATATGCCGCCCGCTGCGCCGGTCATCTGTCCTCGTCTCGCGTAGTAAATCGAACAATCTGTGAGGGCGGCGGTGCGGCAACGTTGCCGCCGCGGCTCGAGGACACGTTGGCAATGATCACGGCGACATACGGGAGCACGATCGCTCCGGTCGCTGGCAGAATCAGCCACCACCCAGGAGCGAAGAAGCACGCAATGATGCACACCAATCGGATGCCCATGGTCACGCTGTATTTGACCATACGGGCTCGCCGGTCGTCGTCGGGAGACCGGGGGAGTGATGTGATGGGTTGTGACTTGGCCATGAGGAGTCCGTTACTAGCCTACGACTAAGATCAAGAGAGTTTCACGGGAGCCGACGGCCGGCTCCTCCTGGCAGGAGTGATGATCGCGGTGTCGACCAGCAGAACAGTTCTCATTACCGGCGGCAACCGAGGCATCGGCTACGCCATTGCCGAAGAATTCATCGCCCAGGGGCACAGAGTTGCCGTCACCGCTCGCTCCGGCGCTGGCCCAGAAGGCGCTCTCACGGTGCATGCCGACGTAACGGATGCTGCCTCCATCGACGCGGCCTTCACTCAGGTCGAGGCGGAACTCGGCCCGGTCGAAGTTGTCGTAGCGAACGCCGGAATCACCCGCGATACGCTCCTGATGCGCATGAGCGAAGACGACTTCACCTCGGTGATCGATACCAATCTGACCGGCGCGTTTCGCGTCGTCAAGAGGGCGTCCAAGGGAATGCTCAAGGCCCGCTTTGGCCGCATCATCCTGGTATCGAGCGTCGTCGGCCTCTATGGCGGACCCGGCCAGGCAAACTACGCCGCGTCGAAGGCCGGTCTCGTGGGATTCGCTCGCTCAATCACTCGCGAACTCGGCGGGCGAGGAATCACGGCGAACGTCGTGGCCCCCGGTTTCATTGAAACCGACATGACGGCGGAGCTGGCCGAGGAGACACAGGCTCAGTACAAGAGCTCGATTCCGGCCGGACGCTTCGCAACCCCCGGTGAAGTCGCCCGCGTGATCACGTGGCTTGCCTCTGACGATGCCGCGTACATCAGTGGGGCTGTCATCCCGGTCGATGGTGGCCTCGGAATGGGCCATTAGAGGCCAGCTAGCCCGCTAGCCCGGCAGCCCGGACAGCCCGCTAGTGCTGGGCCGTACGGGGTGATCCCAGGCCCATGAGCGCAAGGACCTGCGACAGGTCACGCACGTCGAGAATGACGTCAGCAGCCTGACGAACGGGCTCCTTGGCGTCGAAGGCAACGGAGAGGCCAGCTGCCGCCATCATCCGCAGGTCGTTGGCGCCGTCACCCACGGCAATCGTGCTGCGAAGATCGATGCCGCTCTCGTTAGCCCACTCCCGCAGCGCATCCGCTTTAGCTTCGGCGTCGACAATTGCTCCGTCAACAAGCCCGGTCAAGCGGCCATCGGCAACGGCGAGCCGATTCGCTCGGCAGAAGTCCAGCCCGAGCCGTTCGGCGATGGGGTCGATGATCTCGTGAAAGCCGCCGGAAACCACACCGATTCGACCGCCTGCGGCGTGCACACCGGCGACGAGCTCGGCGACTCCGCGAGTGACGACGACCCGCTCCTGGACCCGCTCAAGTGCTGCTACCGAGAGGCCAGCGAGGGTCGCAACGCGCTCCCGCAGACTCTCGGCAAAGTCGATCTCACCATTCATGGCGCGAAAGGTGACCTCCGCGACCTGCGTAAGGCTTCCTGCTTCTTCGGCGATCAGCTCAATCACCTCATTTTCAATGAGGGTTGAATCGACATCGAGCACGACAAGAAAGGCCATCGGGGCAGCGTTCCAAACGGGAAGGGGAGCGGACCCAATGGGCCGACCTCAGATCAACGGGTGACGCGGATGCCCTTGCCAACGACCGTGATGCCGGAATCGGTGACGGTAAAGCCCCGCGCCCGGTCAGCGGCAGGATCGATGCCGACGGATGCCCCGGCGTCGACAATGACCTCCTTGTCCAGAATAGCCCGATGCACCCGTGCGTCTTGGCCAATACGCACGTAATCGAAGACGATCGAGTCCACCACGCTCGCACCGGAGTCGATGGTCGCCCACGGCCCAAGAACACTTCGCTCGATATGCGCGCCAGAAAGAAGCGAGCCGAGAGACACGATTGAGTCGATCGTCGTGCCCAGGTTTCCCGCTGAGTCACGCACGAACTTGGCGGGCGGAGCGTTGAACTGCTGGTTGTAGATCGGCCATGCGCGGTTATAGAGATTGAAGACGGGCAACGCCGAGATGAGGTCGCGGTGCGCCTCGTAGTAGGAGTCGATCGTTCCCACATCGCGCCAGTAATAGCGGTCGCGATCGGTTGCCCCCGGCACGTCGTTGCGATTGAGGTCGTAGACGGCGGCATCGCCGCGGGAGACGAAGTCCGGCACAATATCGCCACCCATGTCGTGGTTTGACGACGGGGTCTCTCCATCCCGGAGCACCGCATCCATCAGCACATCGGCATCGAACACATAGTTGCCCATCGAGGCAAGAACCTCCTGAGGCGAATCCGGCAGCCCGGTGGGGTGCTCCGGCTTCTCGTGGAATGCCTGGATGCGCGTGGGGTCGTCGGGAGAAACCTCGATAACCCCAAACTGATCGGCGAGCGAAATCGGCTGGCGGATCGCGGCAACCGTCACGCCAGCGCCCGACTCGATGTGGGCTTCGATCATCTGACTAAAGTCCATGCGGTACACGTGG
>NZ_JBACFR010000112.1:0-8549 GCF_056262345.1 Homoserinimonas sp. | reverse complement strand
CCGTCCACGAGCCGTGCGGCGCCCCCGCCGCCGCCGCCGCCGTCCTTGCCATCGAGGCTGCCCTTGCCTCCGTTGCTGCCGGGACGGTACCCGGAGCCTCCGGTTCTCCCGTTCCCCGAGAGTCCTGCGTGGAGCGTGAGGATGTCGCCGGCCGCCACATCGACGCGTACGACGATGTTCGCGCCGGGACCGCCAGCGCCTGCGCGTCCGGCATTGCCGCCGTCGCCGCCGCGAAGGCCCACATAGACGACATCGACGCCCGCTGGGACGGTCCAGTCGGTGCCGCTCGGGTTCGTGAACACGACCTCGCGCTGGTCATCGCTGAAGCCTGCGGGGGCGGCGGATGCGGGCGCCGCCACGCCAAGGACGAGTCCCATCGAGACGAGGGCTGTTGCGAGCGTCATCGCTGTGGCGGCGCTCACGGCGCGCCAGCGGCGGGAGGGGACAAGTCGGGTCATGGGGTGAGTCCTCGGAGTGGGAAGGTGCATGATATATAGCCTCAACTATAATCTTGGACTGTGATCCAACTTTCTCGCCACTCCCGTGCCGCGCGCCGCGGCACCCAGCCCCGCCCGGTGACACCCCGAGCGCGACGCACGGTCGCTCTGCTGACCGTGGCCACGCTCGCACTCACCGGCATCGGCCTCCAGGCGCCAAGCCCTGCGCATGCGGCGCCCGCACCCCAGCAGATCTTCGAGTTCGACAGCCCCAGCGGAACCGACTGGATCGTGCCCGCCGGCGTCACTGAGGTGCTCGTCGGACTGCGCGGAGGGCGAGGCGGAATTGTCTCCAACGTCCTTGGCGGGGGCGGCGCCGACTTCGCGGTGTTCGTCCCGGTGACGGAGGGCGACCGACTGACCGTCTATGCGGGCAAGGATGCCCACGGCAGCGGCGACGAGCGCAAGGGCGGCGCCGGATTCGTCAACGGAGGGGATGGCGGAAAAGGTAGCCACGCCGGTGCCAACGGCGGCGGTGGAGGCGGTGCGGCGGCAGTCAGACTCAACGGCCGAATCATCGCGGTCGCCGGCGGCGGTGGTGGAGCAGGCGGATACACCGGCAACGCGGGCATGTCGATGAGCCTCGCTGGACTCCTGAGCCTCCTGGGCGCCATCGGCGGCTACGCGGGCGAGGGCGACAAGAGTGGCAAGTTCACCTACGTGAAGGGCGGTGAGGCCGGGGGTAGCGTCGCGGGGTCCTCCGACGGGCGCACGATCACGACGTATGCTCCCGGATCCGGCGAGGGCGCGCATCCGGGTGCCGTGGGCAAGAACGGCCTCGACGACTCAACCTTCCCCCGCTACATGAAGCACGGAGAGAGCTCCGGCTCGGCGGCCTCCAGCACAAACGGCGGTGGCGGAGGCGGTGGTGGCGGCGGCTGGCCGGCATCGGGCTCCGCCGGCGGTTCAGGGCGCAAGTTCCTCAGCTCCTCCGGCGGTTCTGGAGGCGGGGCCGGCGCGAGCTGGGTCATCGACTACATGGCCGGAGTCCGCATCGACAGGGATGCGCGGCGCCCTGAAGACATGCACGACTACTTCGGGCCGCTCGCGAACAGCGGAACCGTTCGCATCATGGTCCCCATGACGAGCGCCACGACGGTCAGTGCACCATCGCAGGTCGTGGCAGGCGACGGCATCCCGCTGCGGGTGCGCACCGCCGACAACCGCACGCCCAACACACCCCTCGACGGTTGGGTGGACGTGTATGTCGACAACAAGCGGGTCGTGTGGGGCGGCACCGGGGGTGACCACACGTTCACGATTCCGCCGCTCGACCCCGGCACCTACCAGGTGCGCGCCGATTTCAAGCCGAACGTCCCGCAGCGTGACTACAAGGAGCGCTCGACGTACTCCTCCGCGAGCACGACCGTGACGGTGGTCGCGCCCACCCCGCCCGCACCGCCGGGGCCGAGCGAAGTGGAGACGACCACGACCCTCGACATTGTCTCGCCCCCGACGGTCTACGGCGACACCCTCACGGTCGGCGCGGCGGTCGAGCCCGGCGGTGCCGTCGACCTCACTGGTGAGCAGGTGACGATCGAGGTCAAGGGCGCGGCCGTGGGGACGAGCCCCCTCAACTCTGCGGGCGGTGGCCCCTTCACCGCGACGGCACCCGTGACCTGGGCGCCGCAGGCGGGCACCCACGAGGTCGTCGCGCGCTTCGCCGGCGTGATCGACAGCGACCCGGGCACCACGGATGCGCTGCCCTCGGCAAGCGCGCCGGTCTCGTTCACGGTGGCCCAAGCGCCAACGACGACCACGATCACGAGTGCACCGTCGAGCATCCGCGCGTTCGGTCAGGTGGATGTCATCGCCGAGGTCACCGCGACGCCGGCCGGTGTCGATGGTCACGCCGTGCTGCTCGCCGACGGCTCGCCCCTCATGTACTCGCCGCTCGACGCCGACGGCGAGGTGCTGTTCGATGACGTCGTCATCCCGTGGGGCACCGCGGAGCTCACGGTCGCCTTCCTGGGCGATGCGAACGGCAACTTCGCCATGTCGACGGCGGCGGCGCATCCGCTCACCGTGACCGCGGTGGATACGATCACGACGCTGACGCTGTCTTCCTCGGATGTGCGAGCGGATGAGCCGCTCACGATGACAGCGACGGTCACCAACGCGATGCTCGGCGTCGATGTCGACCCACGCGGCATGATCGAGTTCGTCTTCGACGGGGAGGTCGTGCACACCGCCCCGGCCGGTATGGACAGCGACCCGGATGCCGACGACGGTGAGGCGCGCTTCGTGATCAACGCAGACATGCTGCCGGTCGGTGCTCATGGCGTCACGGCCCGCTTCGTTCCGGCACCCGGCTTCGGGGCATCCGCCTCGGCGCCGACGGCACTGGAGGTGCGCGGCATCACCACGGCGCTCACCGCGACGGCACCGACGGCGGCTGGCACGACGGCGGATCCGGCAACCCTCGACGTGCGGGCCGCCGTTGCATCGAGCCTGACCAGGCTCGCCGCGCCGGGAGACCCGGTCGGAGGTCACGTCGAGGCCTACCTCGGCGGGGACCCCGTGGGTGATGCGTTCGAGATCGTCAACGGCGCGGGCACCGCCAGGTTCTCCGGCCTGCCCGTCGGCACCCACCAGGTCATGCTGCGCTTCGTGCCCGAGGCGCCGACCATGCTCGCGAGTACCGCCATCGTGACGGTCACCGTGACCGAGGCAGCCAGCGTCCCCAGTGGTGGGGGTGCCGCCGACACCGAGAGTGCCCCCCTCCCGACGACCGGGACTGACCCGTCCGGCGCCCTGCTGCTTGCCCTCAGTCTGCTCCTGGGCGCGGGGGCGATGTTCACGGCCGTGCGGCTCCGCCGCGCTGCCAGCACTCGCAAGGCGTAGTCGAGCGAGACCGGGGCCGTCCATTGCGGCCCCGGTCACGTATCGTGGGTACTTACGCGATCGTGCCCGAGGGAGGTCCACGTGGCTGAAGGCCTGCGCGAGCGCAAGATGCGCCTCACCCGACGGCAAATCGAGCGTGCCGCAGTTGACCTTGCCTACGAGGGCGGCATCAAGAATGTCACCGTCGATCAGATCTGTGACGTCGCAATGGTCTCGCGCAGCACATTCTTCAACTACTTCCCCTCCCTTGAGGAGGCGATCTTCGGCGCGCCGCTCGAATACGACCCGGCCCTCACCGAGAGGTTGCTGACGACGCACCGCCACGACCTGGTGGTCGCCGCATCCCTGATCGTCACTGAATCGGTGCGTGGCCAGGCCGACGACGACCTCACCCGCCGACGCCTCGCCCTCTTCGCCCGCGAGCCGGGTACGACGACAGCGGTGTCCTGGGCAAGTGACGTGAGTCGCGAGCGTCTCGTCGCCGTGATAGCCGCGTGGCTCGACGCCCACCGCGAACTGGCTCGCCTCCCCGACGGCGACAGTGAGGCGGAGGCACGACTCATTGTGGCGATGTCGATCACGGTCAGCGACGAGGGAATCCGCGAACTGCAGGAGGCCGAAGGCGAATTCGTGATCGACCCCGAGCCGTACCGCCGCGCGCGACGCCGCTTGGCGGCAGTGCTGCAGGACGGGCCGCCGCACGGCCCTGGCCTGCGGGACTGAGCAGCTAGTGGAGCGGATGACGGGAATCGAACCCGCGCTATCAGCTTGGGAAGCTGAAGTTCTGCCATTGAACTACATCCGCGCGTGACCCGGCAGGCGGGTCAACTCGTCCATACTAGCGACCCGGGGCGGCGTCCACACCGGGCGTGCGCGGTGGCGCCGTCCCCGAAAGTGGAGAATCCTGCACGAGACCCTTGCGCGAACCGGTAACCTCAGGCGGTGACTGACCTCGAGTTTCGCCCGGCAATCGAAGCCGATGTTGCTGCAATCGTGGAGCTTGTCACGAGCGCCTACCGCGGGGACGAAAGCCGCGAGGGGTGGACCACCGAGGCGGGTTTGATCGATGGGCAGCGCATCGATCCGCTCGTGCTCGCCCGCGACATCCGCCGCCCTAATAGCCTCGTGCTGCTCGCTCACGATGACGGCCAGCTGGTGGGGTGTGCGCATGTGGCCAAGTCCGACGACACCACGGGGTACTTCGGCATGTTTGCGGTGCGGCCCGGTGGCCAGGGTGCCGGCCTCGGCAAGCGCATTCTGCAGTACGCGGAGGACTTGGCGGCGGATACATGGGGCATCACGAGCATGGAACTCACGGTCATCGAGCCCCGCCTGGAGCTGATCGACTTTTATGTGCGGCGCGGCTATGCGCGCACGGGTGAGTTTCGCGAGTTCCCCTACGGGGATGACCGGTTTGGGGTGCCGCTGCGCGACGACCTGCGCATGGTGGTGCTGCGCAAAGAACTCGCAGCCATCTGATCCACTATTCTCGGGACATGCTGCTCTCCGACCGCGACATCACCGCCGAACTCGCCGCTGGCCGCATTGGCCTCGACCCGACCGAGGCAGAGATGGTGCAGCCGTCGAGTGTCGACGTGCGGCTCGACCGGTTCTTTCGGCTGTTCGACAACCACAAGTACCCCTACATCGACCCGGCAGAGGATCAGCCGGAGCTCACTCACCTGCTTGAGGTTGATCCAGACAAGCCGTTCATCCTTCACCCCGGTGAGTTCGTGCTCGGCTCTACGTTCGAGCAGGTCACCCTGCCCGACGACATCGCGGCGCGCCTTGAGGGCAAGAGTTCGCTTGGTCGTCTCGGCCTGCTCACCCACTCCACGGCCGGCTTCATCGACCCCGGTTTTACCGGTCATGTCACCCTCGAGCTGTCCAACGTTGCAACCCTGCCCATCAAGCTGTGGCCGGGCATGAAGATCGGCCAGCTGTGCTTCTTCAAGCTCACGTCGCCCTCGCAGAAGCCCTATGGCGCCGGCGCCACATTCTCGCGCTACCTCGGTCAGCGCGGCCCCACGGCGTCGCGCTCACACCTCAACTTTCACCGAACCGACGTTTCGGTGACGGATGCTGGGGCGCTCGGCCACTAACCATCCGCCGCCCGAGTGGTCACTGATACATTCTCGACTGTGACCCTTGTTGCCTTCGCCGCCGTCGCCCTCTGCGTCATCCTTGCCGCGCTCGCCGTGTTTCAGGCGGCACTCATTGCCGGCGCTCCCCTGGGCGAATTCGCCTGGGGCGGCGCGGATCGGGTTCTTCCTCGAAACAAACGGGCGGGAAGTGTCGTCTCGATAGTCCTGTACGCCGTTTTCGCCTGGTTCTTTCTTATGAAGGCGGCCCTGGTTCCTGCGGTTCTGCCGGGCATTGTGGTCGACGTCGGGGTCTGGGTCATCGTGGCCTACTCGCTGGTAGGGATCGTGATGAACGCCATGTCACGGAGCCCTAAAGAGCGGTGGACCATGGTGCCGGTCGCGGCCCTCCTTTTTGTGCTCGGGCTGGTCGTCGCGCTCGGCTGATAGCGAGCCGAACTGTGCGGTGTGTTACCTGTGAGTGCGGTTACAACGCCTGAAAGTCTGCCGAACTCCATTGGTTCGCCGCGCATGCAGACGCAGGGTTGGCAGTAGCTGAGCTATTCCAACCAGAGGATCAGGCAGATGAGCGCACACGACAACGTCACGATCAACCCCACACTCGAAGATCTTTACCGCGATCTTCATAGCCATCCCGAGCTGGGCTTCCAGGAGCATCGCACCTCCGAGATCGTGGCGAAGCGGCTCACCGAACTCGGCTACGAGGTCACCACGGGCGTCGGCAAGACCGGCGTCGTGGGCATTCTCAAGAATGGCTCCGGGCCCACCGCGCTGATTCGAGCCGATATGGATGCCCTCCCGGTCAAAGAAGACACGGGCCTGCCCTATGCCAGCACTGTGACGGCGAAGGATGCCAGTGGCAAGGTCGTCCCTGTCGCCCACGCCTGCGGCCACGACCTGCATACAACGTGTCTGCTGGGCGCTGCCGAGGCGCTGATCACCGACAAAGGCAGCTGGGCCGGAACCCTCATGCTCGTGTTCCAGCCAGCAGAAGAACTCGGCGCCGGCGCGCAGACGATGGTCGACGACGGGCTCTTCGACAGGTTCCCCAGGCCCGACATTGTGCTGGGGCAACACGTTGCACCCCTGCCTGCTGGCAAGATCGCCGGGCACGCGGGGCCGTCGTATGCAGCATCCGATTCACTGCGCATCAACCTTGTCGGCAAGGGTGCCCACGGCTCGATGCCCGAGGCGTCGATCGACCCTGTCGTCATGGCTGCATCGACGGTGCTTCGGCTGCAGACCATCATTTCGCGTGAGATTCCGAGCACGGCAACGGCAGTGCTCACGGTCGGGTCTTTTCATGCCGGAGACGCCGCGAACGTCATCCCTGGTGAGGCGGAGCTGCAGCTGAACATCCGCAGCTACGACACCCGCGTGCGGGAGCGCATCCTGAGCAGTGTCGACCGAATCGTCAAGGGAGAAGCGGCGACCTCGGGAGCCCCGCAAGAGCCGACCGTCACCGAAATCGAGCGGTTTCCCATTGTGACCAACGATGCGGATGCCCTGGCCAAGACCCTCGGTGCCTTTGCCGATTGGCTGGGCGAAGACAAGATCATGGACCCGGGTGCGGGAGCCGGCAGCGAAGATGTCGGAATCCTCGCGACGAGTTCGGGAGCGCCTCTCTCGTACTGGTTGCTCGGCGGAACAGATCCCTCGCTGTTCACCACGGGAGACATGACCGACCCCGCTCTGCTCACCGTGCCGTCGAACCACTCGCCGCACTACGCTCCCATCATCGAGCCGACCATCACGCTGGGGGTCACCGCCCTCGTCACGGCGGCGCGAACCTGGTTGCCCGCGTCGTAGGGGCCTGTTTTGCTGTGGCGGCTCGGCGCTCGGGCTGGCTCAGTAGTCCGGCCAGCTCAGTACGCCGGCAGGCTCAGCGCTCCGGCTAGTTTGGGGGTACGGCACTTTGCCTACCCCCTCACTTTCACCGGAGGCTGAGCTATGCAAGATAAGCCAGTGGTTCTCTTCGTCTGCATTCACAACGCTGGCCGTTCGCAGATGGCCGCGGGGTATATGAGCGCTCTCTCGGGCGGGGCGATCGATGTGCGCTCGGGCGGATCTGAACCGGGCAGCGAGATTAACCCGGTAGCGGTTCTTGCGATGGCAGAAGAGGGCATCGACATTTCTCAGGGCGTTCCGCAACTGATGACCACCGAGCAGGTGCGGGATTCGGATGTGGTGATCACGATGGGCTGCGGCGATGTCTGTCCGATCTTTCCGGGCAAACGCTATGAGGATTGGGAGCTGACCGACCCCAAGGGCAAGACACTCGATGAGGTGCGGCCGATCCGAGACGACATCCGGTCGCGCGTGGAGGCGCTCATCGCCGAGCTGCTTCCGTAGCTCGCCGCCCACCCGCCGAGGGGTGCCAAATGTGCCTTCGTGAGCATCCGCTCGACGCATTTGGGACCCCTCAGCAGCTATTGGCGCGCCCCCTCGGCAGCTATTGGCGCCCCCTCAGCCGCCATTTGGGACCCTCGGCAGCTGTGCCGCTCGCGGCCAGAACGCAACCCTGGGCATCCGCCCATTTCGGCCGTCGCCGAGCAGAGCGATAGTAGACGTACGGGCCTACCCACCCTCCACCACTACAGGAGACGACTATGTCCAAATACATGCTCATCATGCGCAACAGCGGCGCCGCCGAGAAGCTCGAAGTCATGGATTTCGAGGCGACGCTCAACGCGATGGGTGCCTACAACGAGGCGATGATCGAGGCCGGAGTGCTTGCGGGAGGCGAGGGCCTCACGGATGCTTCGCAGGGCGCGGTCATCGAGTTCACGTCAGAAGCACCCATCCTCTCGGACGGTCCCTATGGCAAATCACACGAACTGTTCAACGGCTTCTGGATCATCGACGTGCCGACCCGCGAGGAGGCAATCGCCTGGGCGACCCGTGCGCCCCTCGGCCCCGGCAACAAGATCGAGCTGAGGCGCATCACCGATGAGTCGGATTTTGCCGAGTTCGCCGACAACGAGTACATCAAGAAGGAGAAGACCTGGCGCGCGAGCAAGTAGCCCCGCGCACCCCGCGACCGCGCACCCCGCGCACCCCGCGCGACCCACACACCCCGCCGCGCACCCGTGAGGGGTCCCAAATG
>NZ_JBACFR010000111.1:0-7939 GCF_056262345.1 Homoserinimonas sp. | reverse complement strand
AAGACGCACATCCCGGGAGGTCTGTTTCCCCCCTGAAACGATACGGCCGATAAAAACGATGAGGCCCACCCGACAGTGTCGGGGGGGCCTCATCGGCTAATGCGTGTGGTCCTTAGCGGACGACGACTGCGAGAACGTCGCGAGCCGACAGCACGAGCAGGTCGTCGCCGCCGTACTTGACCTCGGTTCCGCCGTACTTGGAGTAGATCACCTTGTCGCCAACGGCGACGTCGAGGGGAATGCGGTTGCCGTTGTCGTCAATGCGGCCGGGGCCCACTGCAACAACTTCGCCCTCCTGGGGCTTCTCCTTGGCAGTGTCAGGAATGACAAGACCGGATGCAGTCGTCTGCTCGGCCTCGACCTGCTTGATGACAATGCGATCTTCGAGCGGCTTGATGGACACCGACACGGTTGACCTCTTTCTGAAGTGCGTGAAGAAACTTGGGGTTAGCACCCTCACGGGGAGAGTGCCAGATCAACTGTAGCGGCCCGGTTAGCACTCTCGCAATCCGAGTGCCAATGCATCGGTGTTCCTGAATAATGAACGGATGGATGCCGCTGAGCTGCGAGAAGTACTGTCCCCCGAGGGGCTGCGGTTGCTCGACTCGCTGCCCGCCTATGGCTCGCGCGACGATGTCGTTCGCACCGTGAGCGAACTGCGCGCCGCCGGCCACCCGCCAGCAATGGTCGCAGCGGTGCTCAACCAGTCCCGACTGCGGGGGCGCGCTGCCGCCAAGTTCGGCCCCTTTGCGGCCAGGATGCTCTTCACCGAGGCTGGTCTCGAGCAGGCCACGCGACTCAGCGTCGCCTCCCTGCATGCGGGACGGTTTCGCTCCGCGGGCGCCACGCGCATTGCCGATCTGGGCTGCGGAATCGGCGCAGACTCCCTGGCGCTAGCGGGCCTCGACCTAGGCGTGCCCGCCGTTGAGCGGGATGAGGTCACCGCCGCAGTCGCCGCCTACAACCTCGCTCCGTGGCCCGCCGTCACGGTGGAGAACTCTGATGCCACGAGTGTCGACCTGAGCAGCGTCGACGCCGCCTGGCTCGATCCGGCCCGACGCAATGAGCGGGGCCGCCTGCACGACCCGTCCGACTGGTCGCCCTCGCTCGGCTTCGCGTTTGGGCTCGCGGAGCGCATGCCTGTCGGGGTCAAGCTCGGGCCCGGCATCGACCGCGACCTCATCCCCGCCGACGCGGAAGCCCAATGGATATCCGTTGACCGGGATGTCGTGGAGTTGGGAGTCTGGATGGGGGCGGTCGCCCGCCCGGGCATCCGCCGCGCGGCCCTCGTGATCGGCCAGCACGGCGCGGCAGAACTCACGGGAGGGGCCGACAGCGACGACGTCGAGGTCGGCGACCTCGGAACGTATCTTTATGAGCCCGATGGCGCCGTCATCCGGGCTCGCCTCATAGGAGACCTTGCCCGCGCGATCGGCGGTCGAATGGTGAGCCCGGGAATCGCTTATGTCACGGCGGATGACCCGATCGACACCCCGTTCGCAAGCCGGTTTCGCATCGTTGACCGCTTTGCCCTCGACGAACGCAAGCTCAAGAAAGAGCTCTCGGCGCGAGGGATCGGCACCCTCGAAATCAAAAAGCGCGGAGTTGATATCGACCCCGCGCTGTTCCGCAAGAAAATGGCGCTCAAGGGCGATGGATCGGCCACCCTGTTTTTGACGCGGATTGCCGACCGCCATACCGCCCTGCTGGCGGTGCGGGATTAGCCTGCTGCAGCAGCGAGCGGGCGCCTAGTAGTTGTAGGAGTCCCAGCCTCCGCCGAGCCCGGCAAAGAACAGCAGCACGAACGGCAGCAACAGCAGCAAGAAGAGCACGGCAAGGCCGATGCCGACATACCCGGTGATGAGTCCCGTGAGCCAGAAGGGGCGGGCGTACGGCTCGCGCTTCTGGGCGAGGTGGCCGCAAATTACTGCGGCGATAGCCGCGAGGATGCCGATGCCTGCGAACGACAGCACGAGGCCGCCGATTCCGGCAACCATCGACGCGATGCTGAGGCCTTTGGGCTCCGACGCGGTCGTTGACGCGTACGGCGAGTACGACTGCTGGGGTGGCGAGGATGCGGGAGGGGGCGGGGGTGTCGAACTCGATGCTGGCAGGCGAGGTTCGTCTGGGCTGGGCGCGGATCCCGCGGGTGGGACGGGCGGAATCTCGGAGTTGGAGTTGTCAGTCATCAGAGTTCCTTTCAGTTCCATTACGTCACGAGCTGTACCGGTGGTGCACTGGGGACGGGCTTGGGCCGGCCGCAGCCTTCGTTAGAAGTTGGAGTAGCTGGAGTAGCCGCTGTTCGCGGCCGCGACGATAAAGATGATCCAGAACACGAACACGAGAATCATCGCGGCGATTCCGACCCAGCCGGTGATGATGCCGGTGAGCCAGAATCCCCGAGCCGCCGGTTCGCGCTTGCGCCCCATGTAGCCGAGCACGAGCGCCGCGATCGACGCAAGACCGAAGTAGCCGAAGCTGATTACGCCGACGATTCCGGCGATCATCGAAATGATGCTCAGGACCTTGGGCTCCGAGGGAGCCGTCGCTGCCGACGCGTAGGGGTTTGCGGGGGCTTCTGAGCCCGTCGTAGCGGCACCATAGGGGCTGGCCGGCGGAGCAGGCGGCACAGGAGGTGCTGGCGGCATAGGTGCCGACGTGGGCTCGGCGGTGGGCACCGGGGTGGGCTCAGGGGTCGAATCTGAGTTAGCGGGAGGGGTGGTATCTGACATGCGGCTGGCTCCTTAGTCGCGAATTGACATACTGCGCTGCCCATCGTGGCAGCGCCAAAAATAGGTGTCAATCGCGCGACTAACCAACCTACGCCTGAATGTCTGTAACCGGGAGGGTGGAATCTGCGCCGAACCCGAGCCCGGATGGCGCCCTGCCCGCAGCGACGAGCTGTGCACCGAGGGCCGCGATCATGGCGCCGTTGTCTGTGCACAGCGACAGGGGCGGAATGCGCAGGGCCACTCCCGCCGCCGCGCAGCGCTCCTCCGCAAGCTGTCGAACCCTGG
Organism: Homoserinimonas sp.; assembly: GCF_056262345.1. Taxonomy (NCBI): domain Bacteria; kingdom Bacillati; phylum Actinomycetota; class Actinomycetes; order Micrococcales; family Microbacteriaceae; genus Homoserinimonas; species Homoserinimonas sp. The sequence continues at coordinate 4,922 of NZ_JBACFR010000111.1, read as the reverse complement.
CATTGGCCACGACACCGCCCCCCAGCAACAACCGAGGCACTCCCAGCTCGCGGCAGGCCTTGACCGCCTTGGTGATCAAGACATCCGCTACGGCCTCCCTAAAGCTGGCCGCAACATCCGCCACAGGGACCTCTTCGCCGGAATCGCGGCGCTGCTCCACCCACCGGGCGACGGCCGTCTTGAGGCCAGAGAAGGAGAAGTCGTAGCGATGCTTCTCCATGTCCTTGGGCAGGCTCAGCCCCCGCGGAAAGCGAATCGCGTTGGGATCACCGTTGACGGCAACGGCGTCGATCTGAGGTCCGCCCGGGTACGGAAGACCCAGCAGCCGGGCAACCTTGTCAAAGGCCTCGCCCGCCGCATCGTCAATCGTCTCGCCGAGCAGTTCGACGTCGTCGACCAGATCGCGAACGAGAAGAAGCGATGTGTGTCCGCCCGAAACAAGGAGCGCGATCGTGGGGTATTCGAACGCGGTATCGGCAGAATCACCCGCGCGCGTCTGCCCAGAAAGATCGCCGCTCAGGATGTCTGCGCCCACATGGCCGACCAGGTGGTTGACCGCGTAGAGCGGCTTGTCGAGCGATATCGCGAGGGCCTTGGCGGCGCCAACACCCACCATGAGCGCACCGGAGAGGCCAGGGCCACTGGTGACGGCGATCGCATCGAGATCGTGGAGATCGACCTGGGCCTCGGCGAGCGCGGCTTTGAGCGTTGGCGTGAGCGCTTCGAGGTGCGCGCGCGCCGCGATTTCGGGAACCACTCCGCCGTAGCGAGCATGCTCATCCATCGACGACGCGATCACATTGGCCAGCAACGTTGTGCCCCGCACAATTCCCACGCCGGTCTCGTCGCAGCTCGTCTCGATGCCCAGCACGAGCGGCTCGCGCGGGCTTGTCAGTGAATCAATGGTCATGGTCGACTCCGATCGCAGGGGATGCTCGCGGCGCTTCAAGCGCGTGTCGCATTACGACGGCATCCACCCCATCTGGTTGGTAATAGCGGGGGCGAACGGCGATGGCCTCAAACCCCAGCTGCTCATAGAGCGCCTGCGCACCCGGGTTGTCCGCGCGCACCTCGAGGAAAACCTCGCGGGCACCGCGCTGGCGCGCCTCTGTGATCAGCTGCAGCATCATCGCGCGCCCGAGGCCCTTGCGGCGGGCACTCGTCGCAACCGCGATGGTTTGGATGTCGGCCTGGATGCCGCCGCGCGGGGCGAGAAGCCCCGCATAGCCCTCGATCGCGTTGCCGGCTTCGGCGATGGCCACGAGATAGTAGGTATGGGGATTATCGAGCTCGGACGCCATCGCCCGCGCCGACCACGCATCGCTGCCGAATGTTGACGACTCGATCTCCATGATGGCGTCGAGGTCGTCAAGATTCGCCCTGCGCATGAGCCAGGCCATCAGCTGACGCGCTTCGGCCCGCTCGACAGGGTCACGTCGGGAGAGCGCAGATAGAGCGGCTCGCGGCCGGCAAACGGGCGGCCGTGAAAGAACATGGTTTCGGCGAGCATGCCGAGATCGCCGGCGGAGACCTCCGTGGCGTCGAGGCGAACGTGATCGGCGAACCCGGGTACGGCGGCGGCGAGCCCTTCGGGGGAGACGAGCCCGGGGGCAGCGGAGCGCACAGGCAGCCCCACATCGTCAGCGCCGGAATACGCGGACCAGTAGACCTCTTTGCGGCGAGCATCCGTGACCACCAGAAGCGGCCCGCGACCGCCTCTCGCGTAGTGGCCGAACGCGAGCGCATCGTGACTGACGACACGAACGGCGGGCTTGTCAGCCCCCAGCGCGAAGGCCTGCCCGGCGGCGATGCCGACGCGAAGGCCAGTGAACGGCCCCGGCCCCATGCCCACAGCGACACCGGATAGAGCAGTTACCGACACCTCAGCATCGGCTAGGCAGTGGGCAATAAGCTCACCAATGACCTCGGCATGGCGGCGAGTATCAGCCTCGGAGTGCTCGACGATGACGCCACGCTCCCGGTCGACGACGGCAACACTCGTACCGGCAGACGTATCGATAGAGAGCAGCATCAGTCCAGCCTAATGTCGGCCCAGCGATGGCCATGGCCTGTGACGGTGACCTGGCGAGGCTCTACGCCCTCCTCGGACTCAACACCACCGACAGGGCGAACGATGCCAATCTCCAGCCATTCGTCGACAACCGCGTCGAGCATCCCCGCCGCCCATTCGACCACGACTATTGAACCCTCGAAGTCGATGTCGAGATCGTCAAGCTCAGCCGGATTGCCCATGCGGTAGGCGTCAACGTGCACTAGGGGGGCACCACCCGCTGGGCGCGGATGAGTGCGAGCCAAGACAAAAGTGGGGCTCGTCACGGCGCCGCGCACGCCGAGAGCCTGCCCCAACCCGCGCGTGAAGGTGGTCTTGCCCGCGCCGAGCTCACCATTGAGCGCCACGACATCGCCGGCTCGCAGCTCGCGCGCGACGCGAGCACCGAACTCCTCCATGGCCTCGGGGGTGTCGATCGTGAACGAGTTCTCGCTCATGGGCGAAAGCTCCTCACGATCCGCCCGCCGAGGCGGGTGACGATCTCGTAATTGATCGTGTCGCAGGCGACTGCCCACTCATCGGCAGACGGCACCCCGTCCGCTGAGTCTCCGAACAGCACCACCTCGTCGTCGATCGACGCCTCGACCGTGCCGAGGTCGACGACAAACTGGTCCATTGCAATGCGGCCCGCGATCGGGCACACAACCCCGTTAATCCACACGGCGCCAGTGCCGGAGGCATGGCGGGGAATTCCGTCGGCGTACCCGAGGGGAACGAGCGCGAGCGTCGTCTCCTTCGCCGTGCGATAGCTGAGCCCGTAGGAAACACCCGAGCCAGCCGGAACCCGCTTGACTGCGGCGATGCGAGCGGTCAGCCGCATCGCGGGTTCAAGCGCGAGATCGGCGGAACTGCGGTCCTCGAAGGGCGAAAGTCCGTAGATTCCGATGCCGAGGCGCACGAGGTTATAGCGGGCTTCAGGCAGATCGATGGCACCAGCCGTCGCGGCAATATGCAGCAACTCAGGGCTTAGCCCCGCATCCCGCGCGGCGGCAATTGCCTCGTCGAACACGGCAACCTGTTCTAAGTCGCTCGCTCGACCGGCATTGGCCAGATGGCTGAACATTCCGACGACGCGGATGCGCCCGCTCTTCTCCAGCTCCGCCGCCCTGGCAAAAACGGCGGCCCAGTGGGCGCGCTCGACGCCGTTGCGACTCAGCCCGGTATCAACCTTGAGGTGCACTCGAGCGAAGCCAGCATCCGCAACCCTGTCGAGCTGGGCGAGGTAGCTCACACCGAGATCGATGCGCTGCTCCACAGCCTGCGAGAAATCTTGCTCGGGATCATGCAGCCACGCGAGGATCGGAGCGTCGAGGCCCGCCCGGCGCAGTGCGAGACCCTCGGAGATGTCGGCAACGCCGAGCCAGTCGGCGCCTCCGGCAATGGCCGCGCGAGCACTCTCGACGGCGCCGTGACCGTAGGCCTGCGCCTTGACCACCGCCATCGTGTGCTGCGTGCCGACAACATTTCGCAGATGCTCGACGTTGCGAGTTATGGCGCCGAGCGACACGGAGAGATTGCGCAGTGCGCCGCTCATTCGGGCGCACCTTCGGCGATCACATACGCGGTCGCCACTCCCCCATCGTGACTCATGGACAGGTGGAGGCGCGTGATTCCGCGCGCCGCCACAACATCCGCAATCGCACCATCAAGCTCGAACGACGGATTCCGCAGTTCGTTGGAGACGACGCGCACGTCGTGCCAGCGCATCCCTGCCGAGTCGCCAATTGCCTTGATGAGGGCCTCTTTGGCCGCGAAGCGCGCCGCGAGCGACCGGAGCGGCCGCTGGCGGCCCCCCGCATACTGTTCGCTCTCAGCGAACAGGCGGTCGAGCAGTCGCGGTGTGCGGCTGGCTGCGCGCTCGAATCGTGCAAGATCTACCAGATCTACGCCGACACCGATGATCATGAGGGACCTATTCGACCGTCACCGATTTAGCGAGGTTACGCGGCTGGTCGACATCGAGGCCCTTGGCCGAAGCCAGCTCAAGAGCGAAGATCTGCAACGGAATGACCGCGAGCAACGGCTCGATCAGCGTCGAAGCCAGCGGGATAGGAATAACGACATCGGCATACGGCAGAACGGCCGCATCACCCTGCTCGGCGATGGCCAGGATGCGGGCGCCACGAGCGCGAATCTCCTGGATGTTCGAGACGACCTTCTTGTGCAGCGAGTTCGGATCGCGAGGGCTCGGGACGACGACGAAGACCGGGATCCCCGGTTCGATGAGGGCGATCGGCCCATGCTTGAGCTCGCCAGCGGCGAAGCCTTCCGCGTGGATGTAGGCGATCTCCTTGAGTTTGAGGGCACCCTCCAGCGCGACCGGGTAGCCGGCGTGACGACCCAGGAAGAGAACGGAGCGAGTGTCGGCCATCCAACCAGCAAGCTGCTTGATGGAGTCGTGCTGCTCCAGAACGGTCGCCATCTTGTCGGGGAGCTCGTTGAGCTCCGTGACGATGTCGGCGACCTCATCCTTCGACAAGGTGCCCCGAACAACAGCAAGGTGAAGGCCAAAAAGGTACAGCGCAATAACCTGGGCGACGAACGCCTTGGTCGACGCCACCGCTACCTCGGGGCCCGCGTGGGTGTAGACCACAGCGTCGGACTCCCGGGGGATGGTTGCGCCCTGCGTGTTGCAGATGGACAGCGTGCGGGCGCCGTTTTCGCGCGCGTACTTGACCGCCATGAGGGTGTCCATAGTCTCGCCGGACTGGCTCGTGGAGACCACAAGCGTGTTGGGGGTGAGAATCGGGTCGCGGTAACGGAACTCGTGCGACAGCTCGACCTCTACGGGGACCCTCGTCCACTTTTCGATCGCGTACTTGGCCTGCATGCCGGTGAAGTTCGCGGTGCC